>NZ_JBFBBE010000015.1:0-149228 GCF_040682555.1 Streptomyces sp. NPDC051172 | reverse complement strand
CCACGACGAACCGGGACCTGCTACCGGGCACTCCGGTGTCTACCCGGACGGGACTCCCACCCGCGAGCCTGGACCAGCTTGCAGGACGCAACATGACGATGGAGGTCTACGCGGAAGCGAGCGAGGAGGAGGTACGCGCCGCGCTCGGCAAGCTGTCCGAAGCGATGGGCGGATCACAGACTGACAGCTGACATCAACCGCTGACATCAGCCGTTGCTGTACTTCGCTGCTGTACGGCCCCGAAACGCGAGAGGCCCCGGATCTCTCCGGGGCCTCTCACCTGTGTGCACTCGGCAGGATTCGAACCTGCAACCTTCTGATCCGTAGTCAGATGCTCTATCCGTTAAGCTACGAGTGCTTGTTTTGTTTTCCCGCCGATCCTGGTCCTTTCGGCCCGCTCGCGGCGACAGGAAGAACATTACATGACTGCCGCCGCCATGTGAAATCCGTTTGCCGCACCCCTTGTGACCTGTGAAAACGCCTCTCCGGGCAGTTCTGGGAACGACGAAGCCCCGGTCGCTGGGACCGGGGCTTCGGCGATCATGCGCGGAGGCGGAGGGATTTGAACCCTCGATGGGATTGAAGTCCCAAACCGCATTAGCAGTGCGGCGCCATAGACCGGACTAGGCGACGCCTCCAGCACAGCCGCTCGCGCGAGCGCGAGTGGTGCGTGCAGATGATGACACAGTCGAGCGTGGTGTCACCAATCGACTCCCACGGTACTAGGCAGGCAGGCCGCAGAGCAAAGCCCTTCCGGTGCGTGCCGACGCGTCCGTGCCGACCGGGACGGTGGGGCGTTAGTCAGGGCATGTTCGCTCGGATTCTCGTCGTCGCCGCCACCGCCGCCGCCTCCGTCCTGCCCGCCGTCGCCCACGCCGACGTCGGCCGACCCGCCCTCGCACCGCCGCCCGTGCAGGACGAGGACCGGGCCGGCGACCACCTCACCGTCACCGTCCGGCACGCCGGCGCCGGTACGGACGGGACGTTCGAGCTGTACTGCCATCCCGGAAGCGGCGACCATCCCGATGTCAGCGGTGCGTGCGAGATGCTCGATCGTGTCGCCCGGTGGGGCAGGGACACCTTCGCGCCCGTGCCCGAGGACAGCGTCTGCACCATGCAGTACGGCGGGCCCGCCACCGCGCATGTCACCGGGAGGTGGGCAGGGCGGCCCGTCGACGCGTCGTACGACCGGAGCGACGGATGTCAGATCGGGCGCTGGGACCGGCTCGTGCCGTTGCTGCCCGATCTGCGGCCCCAGGGGCAACCGTAGGGACGTACGACTCGCACAGGGTTTCCCGGGGAAACCCAGAACTGCGTAAGGGTCTGGCGAAGGTCTCGCGAAGCCTGCGCAGGCCAGAGGATGCGGGCACACGTTCTACTTCAACTCGTCGTGCGACCTCCCTCTCATCCGGCGTCGCGAGCGCAACCACTGCCCTTAGACTCCCTCGCGTGACACGTCGCGGGCCGGTTGGCAAGATGGCCCGAGCGGTCGGCAAGGTGCGGTAACAGGGAGGAAGCGTCTCGTGAGCAGCAGGCCATCCCGAGGCGCTGCTCGCCTCGCAGCCATACTCGACGCGCTTCCCGATGCGTTGGTGCTGGTCAACGCCAATGGGACCGTCGTCAACGCGAACACGATCGCGCTCGAGGCCTTTGAAGCGCCCGGGACCGCGCTGGTGGGTCGGGGGCTCCTCGATCTGCTGCCGCAGTTCGACTCCAAGCTGATCCCGGGCTCCATGCGGCGGCCCGATCACATGGACCCCGCCGGGCGGACCAAGCCCACCCGGATGATCGCGCGGCGGACCGACGGGGTCGAGTTCCCCGTCGAGGTCACCAGCGCCAACCTCGAGAACGGACAGCAGGCCTACGACGGTTACGGCTACAGCGGCGACGAGCTGCTGATGCTCGTCGTGCGCGACCTGACCGGGACCGTGGACACCGAGGCCGAGCTGGCGCGTTCGCAGCGGCAGACCGAGATGATCCTGCGGGCCGCGTCCGAGGGTGTGGTCGGGACCGACACGGCCGGGCGGATCGTGCTCGTCAATCCGGCCGCCGCTCAGATACTGGGTTATCGGGCCAGTGATCTCGGCGGCAAGGAACTGCACTCCCTTGTGCTCCACTCGCGGGGGGACGGCTCCCCCTTCCCGTACGAGGAGTCCGCGCTCGCCGACACCCTGCGCTCCGGGCGCAAGCACCGGGTGCGCGGGCAGGTGCTGTTCTCCAAGGGCGGGGACAAGGTCTCCGTCGATCTGACCACCGCTCCGGTGCGCGACGGGGACCAGCTCGTCGGTGCCGTGATGACCTTCGCCGACCGGCGGCCGTACGACGCGCTCGCCGAGGAGAAGGCCGCCGCCGAGAAGCGGCACGCCGAGGAGCTGGAGCGGATCGAGGAGGAGCACGCCTCCGAGCTCACCGCACTGCGCCAGAAGCACGTCACCGAGATCGAGGAGCTGCAGGAGCAGCACGACGAGGAGCTCGCTGCGGGCGAGGAGCGGTATGCCGCACTCGGTGAGCGGGAGAAGGACCGGTACGAGGCCCTTGCCGGGCGGCACGAGCAGTTGCTGACCCTGCTGGGCCGGTCGCTGCGCGGACCGCTGGACGAGCTGCGACGCGAGCTGGCCGCCCTCGCCGCCGACGACGCCGGGCAGCTGTGGCCGGAGGCCAATCAGGTGCTGCACCACCTGTCGGCCGGTTACTCGCGGATCACCACGCTCATCGACAACGTCCTCGGCTATCAGCTGCTCGACGCCGGGAGCGAGCAGATCACTCGTACGAAGGTCATGCTCGACGCCGTGGTCGCCGCCGGTGTCGACGGGGCCGTCGAGCTGATCGGGCCCGGCCGGGTGCAGTTCGCCGTGCACGCGCCGCCCATCGAGGCCGAGGTCGACCCGCAGCGCCTCGCGAGCGCGCTCGCCCATCTGGTCGCGGATGTCGCCGGCGTGGACGCGACCGGCAACGCGCCGGTGTCGGCGGGCGGTTACATGGACAACACGGTGGTCGTGGCCGCCGCGCAGCGCGGCGAGGTCGTACGGATCGAGGTGCGCGGGCCGTATGCCGGGGGAGACCCGGTGCACGAGCCGATCGTGCGCGGGATCGTGCGGGCTCATGGCGGTGTGCTGCAGACGCACGAAGTGCCCGGGATGAGCGGCAGCGCGTATGTGCTGGAGGTGCCCATCGGGGGTGGGGCCGGGGCCGTTGTGGCCGACGGTCCGGTCGAGGTTTCGGGTGCCGAGTCCGACGAGGGTGTCGCTTCCGACCAGACCTCCGGTGGCGGGCGGCGGCGTGGCCGGCGGTCCTCCGTCGACGCGTTCCTGGAGATCGAGGGGCCGGCGGAGTCCGGTGACCCGTCCGATGCCGGTGACGCGGAGGGCGGTGTACCCACCGGGCGGCGTCGCAGGCGTGCGGTGGAGGAGTCCGCGGCCGCCGCGGGAGCGCTGGAGCTCTCCGGTGGTACCGGACGGCGGCGTGGGCGGCCGGCCGACGCCGGTGACGGTGTCGCCGAGGGTGCCGTCGTCATGGCCGGCGAGCACGGCGCCGGGACCGCGGCCGTCGGTACGGGGCTGGGCGGGACGGTTCCGCCGCAGGGCGTGCCCGCGCCCGGCGGCCGGCGTGCGCGACGGGACGGTGGTGAGCAGCGCGCCCTGCCTGCGGCTCTGCCCGCGGGCCCCGCTTCGGCCGAACAGCCCGTCCAGGCCGAGCAGGCCGTGGCCGCGCAGAACGCCGAGAACGGCGAGCCGACCGGGCGCCGTCGCCGGGCCCTGGCCGCCGCGAACGACCGCGCCGCCGCGCAGGAGGCGGCCCCGCGTTCGGTGTTCGCCCTGCCGCCCGCGGATGCGGACCGGGTTCCCGCCGCGAGTGCGCAGGGGCCGGTGCCTGGGCAGGCATCCGTACCTGCGCAGGGGCCGGTTCCGGTTCCTGTTCCTGTTCCTGTTCAGCAGCAGGTTCCTGTTCAGCCGCAGGTCCCCGGGCAGCCGCAGGTCCCCGGGCAGGGCGGCCAGGATGCTCCTGGTGACGCTCTGGTCGACGACGGTCGGCACGATGCCGTTCCGCACGACCAGTCCGGCGACCACACTCCGCCACAGCCTCACCCCACGAGCGCGCCGACGGGCCGCCGTCGCCGTGCCGTGGCGCAGGCCGGGGCGCAGGAGGCCGGCGGGCAGACCCCGGGGCAGGGGGTGCCGGTGCAGCAGGCCGCGCACGTTCCCGCTCAGGCCGCCGCCGCACAGAACGGCACGGGCCAGGCCGCACCGGCCGCCGCCGCTCAGCCGCTCCCCGCGGCGCCCGCGGAGGCGGCCCCCGGTCAGCCCACCCCGGCCCCAGGCACCCCGCTGCTCCCGGAGGCCCCCGCGGCACCGGCCCAGCCGCTCCCCGCCGAGGCGGCCGCCGCACCGTCCGCCCCCGTCGACCCGAACTCCACACAAGGCCAGGCGATCAGCGTCCGGACCCTGGGCCAGGGCGTGCCGTTCACACGGCAGGCCGCTCAGGTGCAGCAGCCGTCGGCCACGCCCGCGCCGCACAGCCCGAGCGGTTCCGGCCGGCGTCGCAAGCTGGGCACCCGGACCGAGCCCGCCGCCGCGGCCCCGGAGCAGGCGGCCCGTCCGCACCCGGCGGCCGAACAGACGCCCGTACCGGCACCGTCTCAGCCCTCGCCGGCGGGGCAGTCGCGGCTGGCTCAGGTGACCGAGGGCACCGGGCGGTCGTACGCCATAGGGGCGCCGGACGAGAACGCGGCCGAGGGGCCGGAGCCGCTGGACGGTCCCGGTGGAGCCGTGGAGATCGCGGACACGCCGCGTCCGGTGCCGATGGACGACGAGCTGCCGCCGGAGCCGCTCGACAACCCGCGACGGCTGCTGGTGTGGCCCGCGCCGGACGTGACGACCCAGCAGGCGCTGAGCGACCGTGGCTACCGGCCCGTGATCGTGCAGTCGCGCGAGGAGGTCGACGCGCAGATCGCGGCCTTCCCGGCAGCGTTGTTCGTGGACCCGCTGACCGGGCCGATCACGCGGACCGCGCTGCAGTCGCTGCGGCAGGCGGCGGTGGCGTCCGAGGTGCCGATCATGGTGACCGCGGGGCTCGGGCAGGCGACGCGCGAGGCGGCGTACGGCGCCGACCCCGCCGTACTCCTGAAGGCGCTCGCGCCGCGGGACAGCGAGCAGCATCCGCCGCGGGTGCTGTTGATCGAGGAGCACGCGGAGATCGCACTGGCACTGACCGCGACGCTGGAGCGGCGCGGGATGCAGGTGGCGCGGGCCGCGAGCGATGCGGACGCGGTGACGCTGGCGGGGCAGCTGCGGCCCAACCTGGTGGTGATGGACCTGATGCAGGTGCACCGGCGCCAGGCCGGGATCATCGACTGGCTGCGGGCGAACGGCCGGCTCAACCGCACCCCGCTCGTCGTCTACACCGCCGCCGTCGACCAGGCCGACCTGCCGCGGCTGGCCTCCGGCGAGACCGTCCTGTTCCTCGCCGAGCGGTCCACCAGCAGCGAGGTGCAGAGCCGGATCGTCGATCTGCTGTCGCGGATCGGGACCAACTAGGCCTCGGTCAGGGCTGCTTCGCTACTTCGCGACCAGCCTGCGTGCCGCCTCCTTGATCGAGGTGCGCAGGCGGTCGCGGTCGGTGTCGTCGGTACCCGCGAGGATGCGGCGCATCTGCGGGACGACGACGGCCCAGTTGGCCAGCGCGGTCAGCAGGAGGAGCAGGTCGCGGGGCGGGATGGCGTCGGTGATGACGCCGCGGGCCTGGCCGTCCTGCAGGGTCGCCACCTTGCGGCGGTAGTGCTCCTGGCGTTCGGCCTCGTCCGGCAGGTCGGTGGTGCCGTACTCCAGGCCCTCCCAGAAGAGCAGGCGCAGCACCTCGGGGTGGGTCTCGTGGTAGTCCATCAGGCGGTCGATCCAGCCCTCGATGTCGTCCGGATCGACGGGTACGGCCGCGGCCAGGTCGAGCATGACCTTCCCCAGGACCTGGGTGAACAGCTCCGCCTTGTTGCCGAAGTAGGCGTAGATCAACTGCTTGTTGGCCTTGGCCGCGGCGGCGATGCGGTCGATGCGGGCGCCCGCGATGCCGTGGGCGGCGAACTCGGCGACCGCCGCCTCGAAGATCCGGGCCCTGGTGGCCTCGGGGTCTCTGACTGCCATGGGGGCAGGGTACCGCTCCGAGGTCGGTAACCAACTATTTGGTTGACAGGGAATCGGCAGGAGGTGCACGGTGTTCCTCCTTCCAACCAACCAGTTAGTTGTTGGAGCTGGCTCGAAGAACCCGAAGGTACTCGAAGGAACTCGAAGGAGTCCGTTCGCCATGCAGTCCACCACCGCAGCGCAACCGGTCCGGACCGCCGCTCCGGCGCCGGCGGGCGCATCACGCCTGCTCCTGCCCCTCATCGCCCTGTGCACCGCCGTCACGGCCGCCAACATCTATCTCGCGGCGCCCCTGCTCCCCCTCATCGCCCACGACTTCGGCTCGACCCCCTCGGCGGTCGCCTGGATCGCCTCGGTCGCGCAGTTCGGCTACGCGGCCGGCCTGCTCTTCTTCGCCCCGCTCGGCGACAGCGTGAACCGGCGCCGGCTGGTCGCCGTCCTGTCCCTGGTCACCGCGGCGGCCCTGGTCACCGGCGCCACGGCCGCCGGGACGACCGCGCTCGCGGCCGCCGTGCTGGTCGCCTCCGCGGCCACGGTGGTCCCTCAGCTCCTCGTCCCGCTGGTCGCCGCACGCGCTCCCGCCGACCGCCGCGCCCGGCATGTCGCCGCCGTCATCTCCGGCCTCTTCGCCGGGATCGTGGCCGCTCGCGTGCTCGGCGGCCTGGTCGGTCAGGCCTTCGGCTGGCGGACGGCCTTCGTGGGCGCGGCGGCACTGACCGCCGTACTGGGGCTCGCGACCGCGCGCGTCCTCCCCGCGGAGACGCCCCGCCGCCAGGGTTCGCTCTTCTCGGGCCTCGCCGCCATGCCCTCCGTCGTGCGCCGCTCGCCGGACCTGTGGCGGGCGTGCGTACTCCAGGCGGGGATGTACGGCGCCTGGAGCGCCCTGTGGACCTCGCTCGCCCTGCTGCTGACCGGCGAGTCCTACGGCCTGTCCACCGCGACCGCCGGTCTGTTCGGCCTCTTCGGGCTCACGGCAAGCGCGGTGGCGCCCCTGGCCGGCGGACTGGTCGACCGCTTCGGCGCCGCCAAGGTCGTACGGTCCGCGTATCTGCTCGCCGCCGTGTCCGTGCCGCTGTTCTGGCTCGGCGGGCACATGATCGCCGCCCTCTTCGCCGCCGCGATCGCCGTCCACGCGGCCCTCGTCGCCTCCCACGTCGCCAACCAGACCCTCGCCCTCACCACCACCTCGGCCCCGGCCACCGCCAACAGCGCCTACGTCGTCTCAGGCTTCGCCGGCGGCGCCACCGCCTCGGCCCTGGCCGGCCTCGCCTTCGGCCACTGGGGCTGGAGCGGGGTGTGCGCGGTGGCAGGGCTGTGGCTGGTGCTGGGGTGGGGGGCCACTGCCGTACGGCGGTGAGGGTCGTCATACGGGGCGAGGGCCGCGTACGGCGGTGAGAGTCGCCGTAGGACGGTGGGGACCTGTTCGGCGGTCGGGTCTGTGGTGCCGGCGGTTGGGTCCCTGTGTACGGCGACCCGGCCCGACGGTGAACGCCGTCGTACGCGCTCCCGGACCTCCATACGGCGGTCCCCGGGCGCCGCACCACGGCTCCGGGCCGCCGCACCACGGCTCCGGCCGGCGGCCGCCACCTGGCCCCCTTCCAGGCCCTGCCGCAACTCGACACCGCCCCGGCTGCACGGCGGGGTCACGACGCGCCGGACCGCCGCACGACAAGCCCGACCGCCCCGCGACAAGCCGGGCCGCCACACCACGGGTTCAGGCCGCGCCACGACAAGCCGCGCCGCCGCTCAGAGCTTGGTGACGTCCAGTGCGCCCTCCGCGTACTGCCTGCGCAGCACCTTCTTGTCGAACTTGCCCACGCTCGTCTTCGGCACCGCCTCGATGATCGTCCAGCGCTCCGGAAGCTGCCATTTGGCGATGTGGCCCTCGTCGGCGAGGAAGGCGCGCAGGGTCTCGAAGTCGGCCGTGGCGCCCTCCTTCAGGACGACCGTGGCCAGCGGGCGTTCGCCCCACTTCTCGTCGGGGACGGCGACCACGGCTGCCTCGGCGACGGCCGGGTGGGACATCAGGGCGTTCTCGAGGTCGACGGAGGAGATCCACTCGCCGCCGGACTTGATGACGTCCTTGGCGCGGTCGGTGAGGGTGAGGAAGCCCTCGGGGGAGATCGTCCCGACGTCCCCCGTCTTCAGCCAGCCGTCCTCGCTGAACTTGTCGGCCGGGCGCAGGGGTTCGGCGTCGGGGCCGCTGTAGTAGGCGCCCGCGATCCAGTTGCCGCGGACCTCCAGCTCGCCGGCGGACTCGCCGTCCCAGGGCAGGCGCTCGCCGCCGGGGCCGCTGAGGCGGGCCTCGACACCGGCCGGGAAACGGCCCTGGGTCAGGCGGTACGCGAACTCCTCCTCGGTGCCGACCGCATGGGCCGGCGGGCGGGCGATCGTGCCGAGCGGGGAGGTCTCGGTCATGCCCCAGGCGTGACAGACCCGCATGCCCAGCTTGTCGAAGGCCTCCATGAGGGAGGGCGGACAGGCCGAGCCGCCGATGGTCACCTGGGTGAGGGACGAGACGTCACGCGGCTTGGCGGTCAGCTCGGCGAGCAGGCCCTGCCAGATGGTGGGGACGGCCGCCGCATGGGTCGGGCGCTCGGACTCGATCATCTCGGCGAGCGGCGCCGGCTGCAGGAAGCGGTCCGGCATCAGCAGGTTGACGCCGGTCATGAAGGTGGCGTGCGGCAGGCCCCAGGCGTTGACGTGGAACTGGGGGACCACCACGAGCGAGGTGTCCTGGTCGGTGAGTCCCATCGACTGGGCCATGTTGACCTGCATGGAGTGCAGATAGATCGAACGGTGGCTGTAGACCACGCCCTTGGGGTCGCCCGTGGTGCCGGAGGTGTAGCACATGGCGGCGGCCTGGCGTTCGTCCAGCTCCGGCCAGTCGTAGGTGGTCGGCCGGTCCGCGAGCAGGTCCTCGTACTCGTGGACCTGGGGACGGGCGCCCTCCAGGAGGGAGCGGTCACCGGGGCCGGTGACGACGACGTGCTCGATCGTGGGCAGCTTCGGCAGCAGCGGGGCGAGCAGCGGCAGCAGCGAGCCGTTGACGATGACGACCTTGTCGGCCGCGTGGTTGACGATCCACACCAGCTGCTCGGCCGGGAGGCGGAGGTTGAGCGTGTGCAGCACCGCGCCCATGGAGGGGATCGCGAAGTAGGCCTCGACATGCTCGGCGTTGTTCCAGGCGAGGGTTGCCACCCGGTCGGCGTCCGCGACCCCGAGCTCCTCGCGCAGAGCGTGCGCGAGCTGGGCCGCGCGGGCTCCGATCTCGGCGAAGGAGCGGCGGTGCGGCTCGCCCTCCCCGGTCCAGGTGGTCACCTGCGATGTCCCGTGGACCGTCGACCCGTGGGTCAGGATCCTCGAGATCAGCAGCGGTACGTCCTGCATCGTGCTCAGCACGGTGGCCTCCCGTGGCGACATTGCCTACGCGGCGGTAAGGGTTGCGCTGATTCTGCGCACATACCACGCGGTATGTCACTAGGTGCCGGTGATCGATCGCGTCACGTCGGCCACCAATTGCCACCAGGTCGGCTCTCGACGGGCACCAGGCAGCCGCATTACCGCACAAGCCCCAGCTCGGGATCCTCGCGCAGCTTGCCCAGCGCACGCGACACCGCCGACTTCACCGTGCCCACCGACACGCCCAGTACCTCAGCCGTCTGGACCTCGCTGAGGTCCTCGTAATACCTGAGGACGAGCATCGCCCGCTGCCGGGCCGGCAGCTTCGTGATCGCCCGCCACATCGCGTCGTGCAGTGCCTGCCGCTCGGCCGGGTCGTCCCCGCCGGGCACGGGCTCCGGCTCGGGCAGCTCCTCGCACACGAACTCGTCCACCCTGCGCTTGCGCCACTGCGAGGTGCGCGTGTTCAGCAGCGCCCGGCGCACATAACCGTCGAGCGCACGGTGGTCCTCGATCCGCTCCCAGGCGACATACGTCTTGGTGAGCGCGGTCTGCAGCAGGTCCTCCGCGTCGCTCGGGTTCGCGGTCAGCGACCGGGCGGTACGCAGCAGCACCGACTGCCGGGCCCTCACGTACGAGGCGAACGACGGATACGGGAGGGTCTGCGCCGCCGGCGTGGCGGCAGTCGAGGCGCTGGTGCAGACGGGTGTGGTCATGGCTCCACGCTATGAGCGAGGGCACCTCCGGCTCATCGGCCGCAGGTCCCGAAGCCGAGTCCCCCTCAGGTTGTAGGGGTGGAGGTAACTGCACCTCCTGTAGGTGGACGAGCGGCCCCGGGGTACTGCGGGATGACCCCTGGGGGTCGCCCGGCGCCCCGGGCCCCCGGGTCCGGCCGCTCAGCCGTCCGCGGTCAGGACCAGGCCGGATGTCGGCACGCCGGTGCCTGCGGTGACCAGGACCCGTCCCGCCCCCGGTATGCGGTTCACGGCGGTCCCGCGCAGCTGCCGCACCCCCTCCGCCACGCCGTTCATCCCATGGAGGTAGGCCTCCCCGAGCTGCCCTCCGTGCGTGTTGATCGGCAACGACTCCCCGGCCACGAAGTCCGCCGCCTCCCCTTTCCCGCAGAACCCGAACTCCTCCAGCTGCATCAGCACGAACGGCGTGAAGTGGTCGTACAGGATCGCCACGTCCATGTCGGCCGGCGTCAGCCCGGAGGTGCGCCACAGCTGCCGGGCGACCACGTCCATCTCCGGCAGGCCGGTCAGGTCGTCGCGGTAGAAGCTCGTCATCTGTTCCTGCGCCCGGCCCGCGCCCTGGGCCGCCGCCGCTATGACGGCCGGCGGACGGGGCAGGTCGCGGGCCCGCTCCACCGAGGTGACGACGATCGCCTGGCCGCCGTCGGTCTCCTGGCAGCAGTCCAGGAGCCTGAGCGGCTCGACGATCCAGCGTGAGGCCGCGTGATCGGCGAGGGTGATCGGGCGGCCGTGGAAGTACGCCGCCGGGTTCGTCGCCGCGTATTTGCGGTCGACCACCGCGACCTGCCCGAACGCCTCCGGGGTCAGCCCGTGGGTGTGCAGATACCGCTGTGCGGTCATCGCCACCCAGGACGCCGGGGTCAGCAGCCCGAACGGCAGTGACCAGCCGAGTGCCGCGCCCTCCGCGGACGGCTCCCGGTGCTGCACCCCGGAGCCGAAGCGGCGGCCCGACCTCTCGTTGAACGCGCGGTAGCAGACCACGACCTCCGCGATGCCCGTCGCCACCGCGAGCGCCGCCTGCTGGACGGTCGCGCAGGCCGCGCCGCCGCCGTAGTGGATGCGGGAGAAGAAGGACAGTTCGCCGATCCCGCAGGCCTGCGCCACGGTGATCTCCGGGCTGGTGTCCATCGTGAACGTGACCAGTCCGTCCACGTCCCCGGGGGTCAGCCCGGCGTCGTCCAGCGCGGCCCGCACCGCCTCCACGGCCAGCCGCAGCTCACTGCGCCCCGAGTCCTTGGAGAACTCCGTGGCGCCGATGCCGGCGATCGCGGCCCGCCCGCCGAGGCCGTCCCGGGCACGGACGCTCATCCGGCACCCCCGGGGGCCTTTGCGGGGACGGTGACCGTCACCGTGCCCGTGACATGGCTGCCGATGCCGTTCGCCCCCACCACCCGGACCGTCGCCGTGTCGCCGTCGGCCTGCTCGACGACCTTCTCCACCACGCCCGTCAACACCATCGTGTCCCCCGGGTAGTTGGGCGCTCCCAGCCGTATGGCCACTGTGCGCAGCACGGCCGAAGGGCCGAAGTGGTCGGTGATGTAGCGGCCGACCAGGCCGTTCGTCGTCAGGATGTTCATGAAGATGTCCGGGGAGCCCTTCTTGTGGGCCAGCTCGGCGTCGTGGTGCACGTCCTGGTAGTCGCGGGATGCGATGGCGCCGGCCACGATCAGGGTGCGGGTGATCGGGATCTCCAGCGGCGGCAGCTTCTCACCGGCTCTCATACGGTCTCCTCCTCCCGGGCGCGGAACACCGGCAGCACCAACTCCTCGTCGTACACCTGGAATTCGAGCCGCACGGGCATTCCGATGCGCACCTTGTCGTAAGGCACTCCGACCACGTCGCTGATCATCCGTACGCCCTCGGCGAGTTCGATGAGGGCGACCGCGTAGGGAGGGGAGAAGGCCGGGAAGGGCGGGTGGTGCATGACGACGTACGAGTACACCGCGCCCTCGCCGCTCGCCTCGACCGTGTCCCAGTCCGGGCCGCCGCAGTTGTTGCAGCCCGGCAGCCAGGGGAAGCGGAGGGTCGCGCAGTCGGTGCAGCGCTGGATGAGCAGCCGCTGGCGCTCGACTCCTTCCCAGAATCCGGCGTTGTCACGGTTGACGACGGGGCGCGGGCGCCGGGCGGGCCGCTCGGGCTTCTTCCGGCGTGCGGGGGCGTACTTGAGGATGCGGAAGCGGTGCGTGCCGACGAGAGCGTGGCCCACCCGGACGTCCGTCCGCGTCGTGACGAAGTACCCCGTGCCCAGCTTCGTGGTCTTCTGCTCGGACACCGACTCGATCACCGTGTCGAAGGTGATCTCGTCGCCGGGGCGCAGCGGTCGCAGGTACTCCTGCTCGCAGTCGGTGGCGACGACCGAGGTGCAGCCCGCCTCGTCGAGCAGGGCGAGCAGTTCGTCGTAGTCCCCCGTGCGTCCCTCGTGGCCGGAGAGGCCGCCCATGGTCCAGGCCTGGAGCATGGTGGGAGGAGCTATGGCGTCGGGGCCCGCATAGGCCGGATTGGTGTCCCCCATCGCCTCGCACCAGTGCCGGATCATGGGCGCGTTGACGGGATCCCTGCCTCTGCCGGACACGGCGGCGCGCCGCCCCTCGTAGGCCTTCAGCCGCGCCCCCAGCTCGTCCTCGCCCAACGTCGCCCCCTCGCCATCTCCTGCATCGCCCACCAGAGTTTCTGACTGTCCGTCAGATAAAGTCGGCTGTCAAGGTAGGCGGCCCGCACGCGAAAACGCCTGCGCGGCGGCACCGAAGTGCCGCCGCGCAGACGCCCTTGCGCTCCAGCGCACCCCCTGACCTTTCAGATCAGGGGAGTCGACTCACCACAGTTCGGTGAAGTTGATGGCCACGTTCCTGTTCCCCTGGTTGACGGCCGTGAACGCGGAGCCCTTGACCTGGGCGGTGTTGCTCTGGTTCGAGGCACCGGAGCCGACCGCGTTCTGCTGTGTGGTCGAGGAGTTGCCGTTGTTGTCGTCTCCGACGCCGCTGCCGACGACGCTTGCGACACCCGCGTTCGATCCGTTGTCCGCGACGGCGCCGTTGTCCGCCGCCGCGACGCCGGCGAACAGTGCGGCTGCCAGCGGAAGGGCGGAGACGGCGGCGATGACGCGGGCGGTACGGATGCTTGCCATGTTGTTCCTCCAGAACACCAACGTGAAGTACGGCTGTTACCGAGGCAGTTGGCCGACCGCCCCGGCGCTGTGCACGACGTCGCAAGATCAGAGTTGCCCACCGAACCCCGGCGAACCACACCGGAAGCCACGATTCCTCCTCAAGTGCTACGACAAGTCGATAAACCCCTATCGCCACTTTCAACGCCCAGGTCGGGACAGTCCGGACACCTCCCTCCCAAGCGCCGCAAGGGGCGCGGTGGCCCGGCAATTTTCCGGCCAACCTCCACTCCCCGGCGCGTCGAGCCGGACCCCTCTTCCCTTTTTCGAACGCGTGTACGAGCATGGAGGCATGGCCACCACCGACCGGCAGGCCACGACGCTGGCCCTCGCACACGCCCTGTCAGCCGCCGAGCGCGGACTGGCCGTCATTCCCCTGTCCCGGACGAAACTCCCGGCCCTGCGCTCCCCCCACCACGACGACCCCGACCCCCAGCCCTGCCACGGCGAGTGCGGCCGCCTCGGACACGGGGTGTACGACGCCTCGACCGACCCGGCACGCATCCGCGAACTGTTCGCCGCGGCCCCCTGGGCGACCGGCTACGGCATCGCCTGCGGCCTTCCGCCCCACCGTCTGATCGGCGTCGACCTCGACACGAAATCCGGTACGGACTCCTCGGCGGCCCTGCGCGAACTCGCCCTGCGCCACCTCTTCACGATCCCCGAGACGGTCGTCGTCCTCACCCCCAGCGGCGGCCGCCACCTCTGGCTGAGCGGCCCGCCCGACGCCGCCGTCCCCAACTCCGCCGGCCGTCTCGCCCCCGGCATCGACATCCGCGGCGCCGGCGGCTACCTCGTCGGCCCCGGCTCCCGCACCGACCACGGCGTCTACACGACCGCACCCGGCACGGCTCATCTCGCGCCCGCCGCCTGCCCGCCGGCCCTCCTGCGTCTCCTGCTGCCGCCGCCGCGCCCGGTCCACCCCTCGACGCACCCGTCGGCCGGCGACCACGGCCAGGGCCTCGTCCAGTTCGTCCTCGCCGCGCACGAGGGACAGCGCAACACCCGCCTGTTCTGGGCCGCCTGCCGCGCGTACGAGAACGGCATAGGGCCGGCCCTGGTCGCCCCCTTACTGGACGCGGCACTCAACACCGGCCTGTCGGAACGCGAGGCACGGGCGACGATCGCGTCCGCGGCGCGGATGACGGGGCACCGGCCGTGAGGCGGACGAGACATGAGCACGTGAGCACCTGAGCAGAGGACGTCCATGCACGACCGCCCGAGAGCGCGGACCATGTCGCTGGCCCGCGTGGTCCTCTCCTCCGGCCGCTCGGTCGACCTCGCCGCGCTGCGGCTGTCGTCGACGTACGGAGGCATGCCCGAGGACTGCCCGGGCTATCCCTGCAAACCGGTCAACGACATGGTGATCGAGGGCCTGCTCGACACCGCCGCACGCACGTCCCCCGCCACTCCGGTCCACCTCGTCCCGCCCCCGCGCGCATACCCGGACCAGTACGCGGGCGGCTTCGGCCCCGTCGAGGTCCTGCCGTCCGTCGCCTGCGTCGGCTCCTTCCGGTCCTCGGCACTGGACCCGTCCCACGACCCGGTCCTGTACCACTCGGCCCTGACGGTCATCTGGTTCCAGCCGACCACTCGGGTGCCTTGCGAATGCGATGCCGAGGGTTCGTTGCGCGGGGTGGACTGGGAGGGGCTGGCCCGGGACTGCGAGCTGTAGCCGGCCGGTCCGGCTCACGCCCTTTCGATCCGCCAGGCAGTCATCCCGTGGCGCACCGGCCGCCGTTGATGTCGACGTGCTGCGCGCGCTTCGCGGTGAAGCAATCCACGGCCGTCGTCCCGTCGCAGGAAAACGGCTTCCCGGCCACCGCGCCTGCCGGTGCGAACTCGATGGCGCCGGTTCCGATGCCGGCACAGATCACGGTCAGACGGTATGCGGTGCCCGCGGAGAGGCCAGGATCAGTGTGCAGTCCGTCCGAAACGCGTTCCAGACCGGAGGCCACCGTCACGCCGGTCGCGGCGGCTTACAGGGCCGACCGGGCTTCTGCACCGAGCTTCTTCTCCTGCTGTGCCGCGGTCGTGGTGGTTCGGCTCGGGGAGACCGCGTTCGCATGCACCGGTCCGGCGCCGGGCCCTGACGTGCACGCCGCGAGGAAGAACGTCGGCAGGAGGACCCGGGCCGAGACGCGGAAGCGTGTTGTTGCCACAGGAAGCAAGAGGGCCTTGGTGCCGGAATCGTTCCGGCACCAAGGCCCAAGCAACCAGCGGTGGGTGTGGGATTTGAACCCACGGTGACTCGCGCCACGACGGTTTTCAAGACCGTTCCCTTAGGCCGCTCGGGCAACCCACCCCGCTGCCGCCCACCAGGGGCGGAGCGGGTACAGCGTACCGGCCCTGCGTGCGTCGTGCGGGCCATGGTCCGCACCGGGTCCGAACCGCGAGGTCAGCTGTCGCCCTGTCGCGCGCCCAGGGTGAGCTGGACCGTGTGGGACTTGCCGTCGCGTTCGTAGGTGATCGTGACCTGGTCGCCGGGCTTGTGCGTCCAGATCTCGCCGATCAGGGTGGGGCCGGAGTCGATGACGCGGTCGTCGAGCTTGGTGATGACGTCACCGGGCTTGAGGCCCGCCTTGTCGGCCGGGCCGCCGGACTCGACCGCAGCGGAGCCGCCGGCGCCCTGCTCAGTGATCTTCGCGCCGCTGGAGGAGTCCGCCAGGGAGACGGACGCGCCGATCTTCGCGTAGACCGGCTTGCCGGTCTTGATCAGCTGCTGGGCGACGTACTTGGCCTGGTTGATCGGGATGGCGAAGCCCAGGCCGATCGAGCCGGACTGGCTGGAGCCGCCGAGGCCGCCGCTGCCGGTGGACTGGATCGCGGAGTTGATGCCTATGACGTCGCCCGCCGCATCCAGCAGCGGACCGCCGGAGTTGCCCGGGTTTATCGAGGCGTCCGTCTGCAGGGCGCTCATGTACGACGCACTGCTGCTGCCGGAGCCGTCGCTGGAGGCCACCGGGCGGTTCTTCGCGCTGATGATGCCCGTCGTGACCGTGTTGGACAGGCCGAAGGGGGCGCCGATGGCGATCGTGGAGTCGCCCACCGCCACCTTGTCGGAGTCGCCCAGGGTCAGGGGCTTGAGGTCCGACGGGGCGTTCTTGAGCTTGATGACCGCCACGTCGTAGCCCTGCGCGTGGCCGACGACCTCGGCGTCGTACTTCTTGCCGTTCGGGAAGGTCGCCGTGAGCTTGCCGCCGTCGACCGCGTCCGCGACGACGTGGTTGTTGGTGACGATGTGGCCCTGGGTGTCGAAGACGAACCCGGTGCCGGTGCCGCCCTCGCCGCTGGTGGACTCGGCCTCGATGGTGACCGTGCTCGGCAGCGCCCTGGCGGCCACGCCCGCGACCGTGCCCGCGTCCCGCTTGACGGCGCCGCCGCTGGTGGCGGCGGAGACCGTGGTGGAACCGGTGTTCTCGTCGTTGTTCTTGGCCAGCGTGTAGCCGAGGCCGCCGCCCAGGCCGCCGGCGACCAGCGCGGCCACCAGGATCGCGGCCACGAGTCCGCCGCGGCCGGACTTCGGTGCGGGCTGCTGCTGGTACGAGGAGCCCCAGCCGGAGCCCGCGCCGCCGGAGCCGTCGTCGGCGTAGGAGGGCATGGCCGGGGGCGGCCAGGAGGCGTCCGGGGCCGAGCCCGCGGGCGCCGGCTGCTGCTCCTGCGTGTGCTCCTGCGCGCCGGGGGCGCTCGGAGGTACGGGCGGAAGCGGGGCCGTGTGATCGCTCCCCTCGGGGGCGGCGGATGCCGACGGAGTGGGAGCGTCCACCGGCACGGGGGGTGCGGACGGGGCCGGGGGTACCGCGGTGCCCTCGTTCTCGGTGCTCACAGCTTCTCTCCTCGGTCCACGGCTGTTGTTCTCGGTCGCACTCGGTCACGCTCGTTCACGTTCTCGACGGTCCGGCGCGATGCAGCTGTGCATGTTCTTTTGTATGCCGTCAGCTTTTCCCATGAGCCGTCAGGGCACCATAAGCGGTGCCTGTGGGTCCGGGGCCATTCTTTATATAGGCCATGACAGGCAAAAGGGGCGCAATCTATGCTCCTCCGATCGCACGACTACCCCCCTGCGATGGCACCATGACGCGGTGACCCACGCACGCCGGCACCGGATTCAAGTCGTCGCCCACCGCGGAGCCTCCGAAGAGGCCCCCGAGCACACCCTGGCCGCATACAAGAGGGCGATCGAGGACGGTGCGGACGCCCTCGAGTGCGATGTACGCCTGACGGCTGACGGCCATCTCGTGTGCGTCCACGACCGTCGCGTCAACCGTACGTCCAACGGCCGCGGGGCGGTCTCGGCCCTGGAGCTGGCGGAGCTCGCCGCCCTGGACTTCGGCTCGCGCAAGACGCGGGAGCTGTGGCGCACGCGCGACGAGGAGCCCGACTGGGAGTTCCGCCCCGAGGACCGGGAGGACACCTCCGTACTGACCCTGGAGCGGCTGCTGGAACTGGTCGCCGACGCGGGTCGGCGGGTGGAGCTGGCGATCGAGACCAAGCACCCGACGCGCTGGGCCGGGCAGGTGGAGGAGCGGCTGCTGGTGCTGCTGAAGCGGTTCGGTCTTGACGCCCCGGCGTCGGCCGCCGAGTCGCCCGTGCGCGTGATGAGCTTCTCGGCGCGCTCGCTGCATCGCGTACGTGCCGCCTCGCCGACTTTGCCGACGGTCTATCTGCTGCAGTTCGTCTCGCCCCGGCTGCGCGACGGACGGCTGCCGGCGGGTGTCCGGATCGCGGGCCCCTCGATCCGGATCGTGCGCAATCACCCCGCGTACATCGAGCGCCTGAAGGCGGCCGGGCACCAGGTGCACGTGTGGACGGTGAACGAGCCCGAGGACGTGGACCTCTGCGTCGACCTGGGCATCGACGCCATCATCACCAACCGCCCACGTGCGGTTCTGCGTCAGCTCGGCCGCTGAGCGGCGTTCCTCACTGTTCGTCACTACGGTTCGTCGCCTTTCGTCACCGGTAAAGACCTGTGAAGAACCCTTGACCCACCAGGCACTCGGGCACCATCCTCCAGACTCGGCCACAGTCGAAATCCAGCCACACGGCTACAGGGAGTGCCCCGGCGCATTCGCTCCGTATTCGATCGTTGCGAATGCGTCACTGAACGTGGATTGGCCGGTTTCCGGTACAGGCCAATGGGGCATCCACACCGTGGCGTGGGGCAAAGGAGGTCTCGGGGGTGGCGTTGGTGGTGGCACAGGAGGTGCCCACGTCGTCGAGCATGGCCGTACCCCATGGCCCTGCGGGCGTGGGGAAGGCGCGACACCGTATGCGCGAGCAACTTCGCTCGGGCGGCGTGTCGGACGCCGTGATCGACGATGCCGTACTCATTCTTTCCGAACTCTTGAGCAACGCGTGCAAGCACGGCCGGCCACTGGGCGACGCCCTGGCCGGGGACGGCGACGTCCGGGCCGCATGGCGGGTCGACCCGAGCGGTCGGCTCACGGTGGAGGTGACGGACGGCGGCGGGCCCACCCGCCCGGCTCCGGCCACCCCCTCGGTCACCGCGCACGGCGGCCGCGGGCTGAACATCATCACCGCGCTGGCCGACGACTGGGGCGTACGGGACGACGCCCGGGGCGAGGTCACCGTGTGGGTCGTCGTGCACGAGGACGTCCACGACCCGGACGCCCGGCTGCGTTGCGACGACTTCGCTACGCGCGTCACCGCGCCGACGGTGTCGAGGATTCCGGCGATGCCCGGCCTGGACTTCGCGGACGCGTTCGACGACCTGGACTGAACACCTGGCTGTCCACAGGTCCCCGTGGCGCACGGCGTGAACGGCTAGGCTCCCGCCGTACCAGACGAGCCGTAACCGGGAGACACCCACGATGGCCAAGAAGCGACCCCAGACGAAGGCCAAGCGCCCGCAGATCACGGAGGGCGAGGTCCCGGTCGTCGGCGCCCGCGAGCCCTGCCCGTGTGGCAGTGGCCGCCGCTACAAGGCCTGTCATGGGCGGGCCGCCGCACACGCCGTGACCGAACTGGTGCACCGTCCCTTCGAGGGGCTTGCGGGCGAGTGCGACTGGGTGGCGCTGCGTGAGCTGGTGCCGGCCGCCACGGTGGAGCTGCCCCTGAAGGGCGGCCTGCCCGAGGGCGTCCCGTCCCTCACGCTGGCGACGGTGCTGCCGATGGCCTGGCCGGCCCTGCGCCGCGACGACGGCTCCGTGCTGCTGGGCCTGCAGAACGACACGGCGTCCGGCGACATCAGCCGCGACCTCGCCGACACCCTCCAGCGCGCGCTGACCGCGGAGCCCGGCACTCCGGTCGAGGGCCGGCGCGCTCCCGCCGACGGTCCGCGACTGCAGGATCTGCTCGATCCCGAAGGCGTGTTCGAGCCAGTTGTGCACAGCGGCTTCGAGTTCTGGGTCCCGGACTCCGAGAACGCCACGCCGGAGGTGGCCGCCTCCCTGGAGCGGGCCAACGCCGCGGCCATCCCGACCGCGAAGCTCACCGGGGTGGACGCCGCGTACTGGTGCGAGACGCCGGACAAGAACCATCTGCGCTGGGTCATGCCGCACCCGGAGGAGCAGCTTCTGGACGCCCTCGCGCGGCTGCACGCGGCGGGCCGGTCGAACCTCGGGGAGGGCACCCGTCTCGTGGGTTCCTTCCGCGCTCACGGGCTCACCGTCCCGGTCTGGGACCTGCCGAGCGAGGTCGGCGCGGACGACATCGAGAAGCCGGCGGCCGAGTTCGCCGAGCGCCTCGCGACGGCCCTCGCCTCGGGCGCACCGCTGACGGCCGACGAGCGCCGCGCCCGCGGCGGCCTCACCAACCGCCAGGTCACACTGAGTTGACGAAGAGTGACGAAACCGGGTCCGGCTGACCGACCAGTCAGTCGAACCCGATCTTTCGGAACCGGTGACTCCGCTCACAAGTCCCGCTGGGAACAAGCAGATACGTGACTGGAAAGCCCGGATCGAATTTGCGAACCGCGGATCTCTTGTTACCGTTCCAGTAGCCCGGTTGCTGGTGCATCCCCCGTCGCCAGCAACCGGGTCTTTTCATGCGCGCGGTTCCTTTACGAGCTGCGGTCGCCCGTCAACTCCCGGTGTCTTTCCCGGAGTTGCTCCCCGAGCGCAGCAGCAGCGGACCGTTCCCGGCCCGCCCCGCGAACTCCGCGACCGCCGTGTAGCCGTCCAGCGCGCCCCGGGTGTGCTGCCGGGGTGTCTCGCACATCCCCGGCTCGTCCTCGGCGCCCACGGCGCAGCTCAGCTGCACGGTGCGGCCCCCGGGTCCCATGAGACTCAGTGCCGAGTCCAGGGCCTTGCCGGTCACATTGCGGTAGTAGGTGCGCGCCCAGGTGTCCTCGCCCTGCGTGAGCACACAGGTCTGCGCCTCGACGCCTTCGGGGGAGGTGAGTTCGGGGCCGCAGCGGACAGCTGTGTCCAGGCCGAGATCGAGCAGTGGGGAAGGGGCGGGAGCGGCGGAGGGCGCCTTGGCGTCCTGGGGACGCGGGGAGGCACGCACGGATGCGCGCGCGGGGGCGCGCACGACGGTGTGCCCCTCGTCGCCCGCCGGTCCCGCGGATGCCACGGCCAGCGGCAGCACGACTGCGCACACCACTACGCCCGCCATGGCGAGCAGTCGGATTCGGGGGTCTGGGGGGTGTCCCCCAGGATCATGCAGCATGTGCGGAAGATAACGAGCACGCGCACGCGTGCCGTCCCGCGCGCGCCGGACACCCCTACAACTCGGGCGCGCTCACACCCGTACGAGTGAGGGCCTCGACGGCCGCGTCCACCACGGCCTCGACGTCGGGGACCCAGGGGGCGGCGGAGCCGGGCAGCGGCGCGCGCTCCCAGCGGATCTCGCCCTCGCCGGTCTCGGACGGGGGCAGGGCCACATAGCCGCCCTCGCCATGGAAGCGGAGGGAGCCGGGGACGAAGTCCTTGGCGTAGAGGAGCTCGCCCAACTGTTCCATGCTGTACGGCTTGACGAGGATCGCCCAGCGGCTCGGCGAGGCGACGACCGGGCCGAGGCGCATGCCCGTGCGGTCGAGTGCGGTCAGGGCCTGGGAGGCCGCGAGGGCCGGCATGCTCACCGCGCAGGGGGCCTTGCCGCCGGTGGCCAGGATGACGGGTGCGGCAGGCCGGTTGCTCCACCACCAGCGCACCATGCGGGCGTCGGTGGTGGCCGTGAGGAGGCCGGGGTCGAAGGGATGTGCGCCGGGCACCGTGCACTCCGCGTCGGGGCAGCCGCAGCGGGAACGCGCCTGCGGGTCCGCCGCCACACCTGGGAGTACGGGCCACTGCCATTCCGTCGCGAAGGTCAGGGCCGCGCTGATCAACTCAGGCCTTCCGTCGCTGCGCTTGGACAGGAGCCTGCGTCGCCTTCCGAGGATCTCGCGCATGAGCGCTCGTTCCTTTCCGTTGCACCGCTGGCAACACCGTGGGGGCCACATCACACCATGTGTCGATCACTTCACTGTGCGTACCTGTTGGCGCATCACACCCCTGCTCTGGGCAAGGGGAACCCCTATGGGCCGAACATTGACTGCATCCGCGGCAGTCGCGTCCATGCTGCGTCCATCAAAAGCATGGGCGTGGCGTGGGGGTGGCGAAGTCTGGCGTTTTGCCGTCGCGCGTATTTCTCTTCGCCTCCGCCGCGGGAGGATGGGGCTCGGTCGTCGGTGGCTAAGACGCCCGGAGTGGGTCACCAGGTTCCGGGTGGCGGTCCACCACCCCTGGCCTTCTCCGAGTACGTACCCATCACGACCGCTGTGACGCTCCGTCGAGCAAGCCCAGTCGACCGCAATACCCCGTTACCCGAGTCAGTTTTAAGCCAAATTTGCTTTTAGGCAAGGGGATCACTCGGTGCCCATGGACACCAGGAATCCCAGCAGGACAATGCTGGACATCCCCTTACGAGTGCGTGTACATGTGGAGACACTGCTAGCGGCGCAGAATGACATGGGGGTTTGCGATGCTTTTGAGCAATACGCACCGGTCGGGAAGCCGGATGCCATGAACGCCCCTCACCCTCCGAAAGTGGCCGGAATCGATTCAACGGTTCCGTCGCCCGCCCACACTGTCGCGCCTGCGCCCGCAGCCCCGGCCACCTCTCCGGTCCCGCTGCCCAACCCCCCGGGGGCGCTGCTCACCGACCGGCTGGCCGGCTGGGTCTCGGACCTCACGACCCTCCATGAACTCACCGAACGCCTGAACCGCACGGACTCACTCGCGGACGCCCTCACGGAACTGCTGCGCGCCGGAGCCGCCCTCGTCGGCGCCCGGCGCGGTCTTGTCGTGCTGGAACCGGTCGACGGCCTCGGACCGGACACCACCATCGGCCTCGGCCTCGCCCGCGCCGACCTCGGGCACATCGAGACGGTGCCGCGCAGCGCCATGTCGTACGGCCGCATCCTCGAGGGACTGCCGGGCGGGGACGGCGAGATCGCCCAGCCGGACCTCTTCGCCGAGGACGGGCTCGACCCCCGGCATCGCGAGGTGGCCGCCCGTCTCGGCTATGCCGCCTGCTACGCCCTCCCCCTGGCCGGTGAGCGCCCGGGCCGTCTCGGAGCCGCCGTCTGGCTCTACGACGAGCCCGCCGAACCGCTCGAACGGCAGCGCCACCTCGTCGGGCTCTACGCCCGCTACGCCGGCGAGCACCTGGCCCGGCTGGTGGAGGTGGAACGCACGCGCGCGTGCATGACGACGATGGCCGAGGAGCTGCTGCCGTCCCGGCTCCCCCGGGTGGCCGGCGTCCAGCTCGCCGCCCGCCACCGCACCGGCCCGCGCGGCGGCGGCGACTGGTTCGACGCGCTGCCGCTGCCCGACGCCACGCTGGGTCTCGCGGTGGGCTCGGTCACCGGTTCCGGGCCGAGCGCGGTCGCCGCGATGGGGCGGCTGCGGGCGTCCCTTCGCGCGTACGCCGTGATGGAGGGCGAGGACCCGGTGGCGGTCCTGTCCGACCTGGAGCTGCTGCTCCGCCTCACCGAGCCCGCCCGCTCCGCGACCGCCCTGTTCGCCTACTGCGAGCCCTCCCTGCGCAAGATCACGCTGGCCGGTGCCGGGCACTGCCCGCCGCTGCTGGTCGGTGAGCGGCGCACGGAGTTCGTGGAGACGTCCGTGTCCGCGCCGCTCGGGATGCTCGCCTGCTGGGAGGCGCCGAGCACGGAGTTCCAGGCGGAGCGCGGCGAAACGGTGCTGCTCTACACCGACGGTCTGCTGCACCGCACCGGCGACCCCACCGACCGCGCATTCGCCCGGCTGCACGCGGCGGCGGCCGGTGTTCCCAGGGCGCTGCGGCACGACCCGGACGCGATCGCCGACCATGTGCTGCGGACGGTCCTGCCGGACGGGCTGGACAAGGCGGACGGCGAGGAGGACGTCGTACTGCTGGCGGCGCGGTTCGAGTAAGGAGCCGGTAACAGGTCTTCCCGCCCTGGGCCCCCTTCCGTACGACCGTACGATGGAGGGGGTCCAGTGCCGTATCGAGGAGGATGACCGTGGCCGACGAGCTCACACCGGCTGAGACATCTGCTGCTACCGCAGCGGGCCCGGAAGAGTCGGAAGAGCCGATCAAGCAGCGCAAGAACGGCCTGTACCCGGGCGTGTCCGACGAGCTGGCCGAGAACATGAAGTCCGGCTGGGCCGACACGGAGCTGCACGACCTGGAGCCGATCGCCCAGGCCGCCGAGACCGCCGCGCGGCGCGCCGCGCTGTCGGCGCGGTTCCCGGGTGAGCGTCTGGTGATCCCTGCGGGCAACCTCAAGACCCGTTCGAACGACACGGAGTACGCCTTCCGTGCGTCCGTCGAGTACGCGTACCTCACCGGCAACCAGACCGAGGACGGCGTCCTGGTCCTGGAGCCGACCGCGGACGGTCACCAGGAGACGATCTACCTCCTGCCGCGCTCCGACCGGGAGAACGGCGAGTTCTGGCTCTCCGGCCAGGGCGAGCTGTGGGTCGGCCGCCGGCACTCGCTCACCGAGGCGGCGAAGCTGTACGGCATCCCCGCCTCCGACGTGCGCGAGCTGGCCGACGCGCTGCGCGAGGCCACCGGTCCGGTGCGGGTCGTGCGCGGGTACGACGCCGGGATCGAGGCCGCGCTGACCGACAAGGTCACCGCCGAGCGCGACGAGGAGCTGCGGGTCTTCCTCTCCGAGGCGCGGCTGGTCAAGGACGAGTTCGAGATCGGCGAGCTGCAGAAGGCCGTCGACTCGACGGTGCGCGGCTTCGAGGACGTCGTACGCGTTCTGGACAAGGCGGAGGCGACCTCCGAGCGGTACATCGAGGGCACGTTCTTCCTCCGCGCGCGCGTGGAGGGCAACGACGTCGGCTACGGCACGATCGCCGCCGCCGGGCCGCACGCCTGCACGCTGCACTGGGTGCGCAACGACGGGCCGGTGCGCTCGGGCGACCTGCTGCTCCTGGACGCCGGCGTCGAGACGCACACGTACTACACGGCCGACGTCACGCGCACCCTGCCCATCAACGGGCGCTTCACCGAGATCCAGAAGAAGATCTACGACGCCGTGTACGACGCCCAGGAGGCCGGCATCGCGGCCGTGCAGCCAGGCGGCAAGTACCGCGACTTCCACGACGCCGCGCAGCGTGTGCTCACCGAGCGGCTCGTCGAGTGGGGGCTCGTCGAAGGGCCCGTGGAGCGGGTGCTGGAGCTCGGGCTGCAGCGGCGGTGGACGCTGCACGGCACGGGACACATGCTCGGCATGGACGTGCACGACTGCGCTGCCGCGCGCGTGGAGTCGTACGTCGACGGGACGCTGGAGCCCGGGATGGTGCTCACGGTCGAGCCGGGGCTGTACTTCCAGGCCGACGACCTGACGGTGCCGGAGGAGTACCGGGGGATCGGGGTCCGGATCGAGGACGACATCCTCGTGACGGCCGACGGCAACCGGAACCTGTCGGACGGGCTGCCGCGCCGGTCCGACGAGGTCGAGGCCTGGATGGCCTCGCTCAAGAGCTGATACGAGACGGATGGCCGGGTACCAGGGAGGTGCCCGGCCATTGACGTGCCTGGAATCAACAACCTTGGGGGGAGCGTCGTCGTGGACGACTTCTGGTCCGGCGTCGGAGTCGACCTGCATCTCGAGCCCGATTCCCATGACGGGCGGCGGGTCGGGCTGGAGCGGGCGCTCAGGGACGCCGTGCGGGACGGGCGGCTCGCGCCCGGGACTCGGCTGCCCGCCACCCGGCGGCTCGCCACCGTGCTCGGTGTCTCGCGCGGGACGGCCAAGGCCGCCTACGATCAGCTGGTCGCCGAGGGGTATCTGACGGCCCGGCAGGGGTCCGGTACCCAGGTCGCCTCGTTGCCCTCCCTGGACGCCGACGCGCCGGAGGCGGCCGCACGCGCGCGTACCCCGCGTTTCGATCTGCGGCCCGGCAGTCCGGACGTCGGGGCGTTTCCGGCGGCGGCCTGGCTGCGGGCGCTGCGGCGGGCCATCGCGACGGCGCCGCTGCTGGCGTACGACTACGGGGATCCGCGCGGCCGTATCGAGCTGCGGACCGCGCTGTCGGGGTATCTGGGACGGGCGCGGGGAGTCGTCGCGCCGCCCGAGCGGATCGTGATCACTTCCGGGTATGTGCAGGGGCTGGCACTGCTCACGCGCGTGCTGGACGGTGCGGAGATCGCCATGGAGGACCCGGGGCTGCCGTTCCACCGGGAGGTGGTGCGGCGCAACGGGGGACGTGTGGTGCCGGTACCGGTGGACGAACGGGGTCTGTGCTCCCAGGAGTTGGGGGACCTCAAGGCTGTCGTCGTCACGCCGGCGCACCAGTACCCGACCGGTGTGACGCTGCACCCCGAGCGGCGGCGGGCGCTCACGGACTGGGCACGCGCGCGTGGCGGGCTGATCGTCGAGGACGACTACGACGGGGAGTTCCGCTACGACCGGCAGCCCGTGGGCGCGCTCCAGGGGATGGCGCCGGGGCGGGTCGTCTATCTGGGCACCGCCTCGAAGACGCTCGGGCCCGCGCTGCGGCTCGGCTGGATGGTGCTGCCGCCGCACCTGGTCGACGCGGTCGCCGACGCCAAGCTGCACAGCGACCACCACACCGAGTCCATCGGCCAGTTGGCGCTCGCCGAACTCATCGACAGCCATGCCTACGACCGGCACGTGCGCGCGTGCCGGCTCAGATACCGCAGACGCAGGGACCAGCTCCTGGACCGGCTGGGCGGAAAGCACGACGTGCGCGGGATCGCCGCCGGGCTGCATGCGCTCGTGGAGGTCGCCGACGAGGAAGCGGCGCTGAAGCGGGCCGAAGCCGAGGGACTCGCCGTCGGGCACCTGGGAGACCACTGGCACACGCCCGGCGAGGGGCGGCCGCAGGGGCTCGTGATCGGGTACGGGACGCCTCGGGAGCGGGCGTATCCGGAGGCGCTGGAGGTCCTCGGCAAGGTGCTGGAGGGGGCCTGAGGGAGCCTCCGGCTCACAGGGACCGCGCGCGTGCCGACCGGCAGCGCGTCCAGGAACAGCGCACCCGCCAGGAGGCTCGCACTCCCCCATGAGGCTCCACGCGCGCGTGTGCAGGTCGGCGTCGAGGGCGGACAGGGCTTCGCGGCCCGCCGCGGTGGACATACCGCCCGCCTCCAGGACGCCGCGGGCGCCGCCTGCACATGCCTGAGGCCCAACGGGACCGCCGTGCAGAGCAGTTCCGTGTCCTGGAGCGTGGACATCACGGCGCCGGACGAGAACCAGCTGCGAATGCCAAGGACTCTGGGGCCCCTCACACCGCCATCAGCGGTGAGTCGTCCCGCCACTTGAGGATCTTGTCGAAGCTCACCACCGTGCCCGTACGCCCCGGCTTGTGGCCGACGTGGACGTGGTCGGCCAGCTCCTTGATCAGCCCGAGGCCCCGGCCGTGCTCGGCCTCGGGGCGGGTGGGGCGGGGGGTCGCGGAGAAGGCGAACCCCGGGCCCGAGTCGGTGACTTCGATACGGCACTTCTCGCCGTCGAGGTAGGCGGTGACCCGGTACGCCTCCGAGGAGGCGCCGTGCACCGCGCCCCCGCCGTGCTCGACGGCGTTCGCACAGGCCTCGGTGAGGGCGACGGAGATGTCGTAGCAGACGTCGGGGTCGACGCCCGCCGTCTCCATCGTGCCGAGCAGGAGGCGTCGGGCGAGCGGAACGCTCGCAGCTTCACGCCGCAAGTGGAGTGACCACCAGATGCTCATGCTCCAGCCTCCCGGCCGCGGCTCGACATACCGTTTCTTATTGCCGCCCGCAGCCGTGCGTAAGCACGGAGTTGACGTGATGCCGCCCATATGGGCGATGCGTCCGAAAAGGAATCGGTGTATGCGCGGGCCGGTCGTACCAGAAAGTGATCTTCCGCTCGGCAGGGAACCTTGCGGACCTGCCGTATGGCTGCCGGGGGCCCAGTGCGATGATGAGCCCGCCATGACTGCCCCCCACCAGCGCACCACGCGCTCCGGAAACGATCTCCGGATACTGCGGGCCGCGGTGTTCGCCGCGGTCTGCGTCGTGCTGGCCGCGGGCGGTCACACCCTCGCCTCCTGCGCCACGGTTCCGCTGTGGACGCTGGGCGCGGGCTTCCTGGGGGCCGTCCTGGTCGCGGCACCGCTCGCCGGGCGCGTGCGCTCGCTGACCGGGATCGCGGCACTGCTCGCAGCCGGACAGACCCTGCTGCACACGCTGTTCGGGCTGGGACAGCAGACGGTCTCCTCGGGCGCGATGTCGATGTCCTCCATGACGTCGACGTCAGACGCCTCACTGGTGGAGCGGGCGGCGCGGCTCGTGTGCGGGACGACGGCTGCGGCGATCAGCCCCGCACAGGCCCGCAGGCTCCTCGCCGACGCCCGGATCTCCCCGGACACCGCCATGAGCATGGACATGAGCTCCATGCGCCATCCGGCGGACGCCCTGTCCGCCGCCACCTCCCCGGCCTCGCTGCTGCCGTCCCTGCCGATGCTGCTCGGCCACATCCTCGCGGCGATCGCCGCCGGCTGGCTGCTGCGCCGCGGCGACCTGGCCCTGCTGCGGCTCATGGAACTCTCGGCCCACTCCATGGCCGAGGGCGCATTCGTACGGTCCCTGCGCGCGGCGCTCGCGCTGGTGCGCGCCCTGCGTGCCGGGCTCCCGGCCGCGCCCGAGGCGGGCCCGCGACCGCCGCGCACCGCGCTGCTCGCGCCGCCGAAACCCCGTACCACCGCACTCCAGCACACGGTGATCAGGCGCGGCCCGCCGGCCGCAGCCCTCGTCCTCGCCGCCTGACGCGACGCGACCGCCACTCCACATCCGTGGGACCGGGGCCGCCGTCGTGCGGCACACGCGCGTGCCCGCATTTTCCGGCATCCATTTTTCCGGCATCCATGCGCACGCGTTCCTCCGACCACCGGAACTCACTCGAAACCCGAAGTGGAGTGCATCCGTTCATGAAGGCTTCCCGTCTCGCCGCCACCGGCGCCCTCGCCGCCTGTGCCGTCGTCGTCCTGTCCGCGCCCGCGTTCGCGCACGTCACGGTGCAGCCCGAGGGCACGGCCGCCAAGGGCGGTTACGCGGTCGTCGATTTCAAGGTCCCCAACGAGCGCGACGACGCCTCGACCACCAAGCTCGAGGTGACCTTCCCGGCCGACCACCCGCTGGCCTCCGCCCTGCCGGAGCCGATCAACGGCTGGAACATCAAGGTCACCAAGTCCAAGCTCGCCAAACCGCTCGACGTGCACGGCAAGAAGATCAGCGAGGCCGTCTCCAAGATCACCTGGACCGCCGACGGCAAGGGCGTCGAACCCGGCTACTTCGAGAAGTTCCCGGTCTCCGTCGGCGCGCTGCCCGAGGACGCCGACGAACTGACCTTCAAGGCCCTCCAGACGTACTCCGACAACGAGGTCGTGCGCTGGATCGAGGTACAGAAGGACGGCACGGAGGAGCCCCAGAACCCGGCCCCCGTGCTCACCCTGTCCGCCGCCTCCGAGGACGGCCACTCGCACGGCTCGACCGCCAAGGACGCCTCCGACGAGTCACAGACCACCGAGAACACCGCCGCCTCCACCGCCTCCGACGGCAGCGACACCACGGCGCGCGTGCTCGGCGTCGTGGGCATCGTCGTCGGCGCGCTCGGCGTGGCGTACGGCGTGCTCGCCGGACGTCGTCGCAGCGACGCCTGAGGCCCGTTCTTCCGTGTTGTGCACCGGGGGCCGTACGCCCCCGGTGCACACCGGAGCTCTCACATCTGGGACATTTTTCTATGCGCAAGAAGACGTTCGCCGCGGCCGCGCTGCTCGCCGCCGCCACCCTGACCCTCTCCGCCTGCGGCAGCGGTGACGACAGCAACTCGCCCGTCGCCGTGGTCTCCGAGGACACCTCGCAGAAGGCCGCGACCGTTCTCGACAAGCCGTTCGAGAAGCCGGACCTCGTCCTCACCGACACCACTGGCAAGAAGTACGACTTCCGCAAGGAGACCGCGGGCCGGCCGACGCTGATCTACTTCGGCTACACCCACTGCCCCGACATCTGCCCGCTGACGATGAACAACCTCGCCGTCGCCAAGAAGCAGCTGCCCAAGGCCGAACAGGACAAGCTGCGGGTGGTGTTCGTCACCACCGACCCCCAGCGCGACACCCCGGCCGAACTCGGCAAGTGGCTCAAGGGCATCGACCCCCAGTTCGTGGGTCTGACCGGCGACTTCTCCACCATCCAGGCCGGCGCCCGCACCCTGGGCATCTCCATCGAGCCGACCCACAAGGACAAGAAGACCGGCAAGACCGTCTCGGTCCACGGCACCCAGGTCATCGCATTCTCGCCGAAGACCGACGGCGGCTATGTCCTCTACGGCGACGACGCCACCGTCGACGACTACACCAAGGACCTCCCCAAGATCATCAAGGGGGAGAACCCGTGAGGCACTCCGTCGCTCCCGCCGCGGTACTGGCGGGAGCCCTGGCTCTGGCGGGCTGCGGCGGCTCCGGCGACGCGAAGGCCGACCTGTCCGTCAGCTCCTCCTACATGCCCCAGCCCGTCTCCGACATGGCCGCGGGCTTCCTCACCATCGCCAACAAGGGCGGCACCAAGGACGAACTGACCTCCGTCACCAGCGACGCCGCGGGCAGCGTGACCGTCCACGAGACGGTCGGGCAGTCCATGGAGGAGGTCAAGTCCCTGGATGTCCCCGCTCACGGTCAACTCGTGTTCAAGAGCGGCGGCAATCACCTGATGTTCGAGAACCTGAAGCGCAAGCCGAAGCAGGGCGAGAAAGTGACCCTCGAACTGCACTTCGCCAAGTCCGGCCCGATCAAGGTTGAGATGCCGGTCAAGTCGGCCACGTACAACCCCGCGACCGGCCACTGAGGGAGGGACCACTGTGACCCGGACCATCACCCCCCGCCGTATGCGGACCCTGGCGCTGCTGTTCCTGGCCGTCCTCGGCGTGCTCCTCGCCGGCGCCGGACCGGCTTCCGCGCATGCAGCGCTGACCGGCAGCGACCCCGCCCAGGGGGTGGTGGTCGACAAGGCACCCAGCCAGGTCACCCTCACCTTCTCCGAGAAGGTCGCCACCTCCGACGACTCGCTGCGCGTCCTCGACCCCAAGGGCAAGCGCGTCGACACCGGGAAACCGTCCAACGTGAGCGGCACGTCGTACGCCGTGCCGCTGCACAGCGGCCTGTCGGACGGCACCTACACGGTGGCCTGGCAGGTCGTGTCCGCGGACAGCCACCCCGTCGCCGGCGCCTTCACCTTCTCCATCGGCGCCCCCTCCACCACCACCGTCTCGGTCACCGACCGGACGGTGGGCGGCGGGATCGTCGGCCGGCTGTACGGCTTCGGCCGGTATGTGTCGTACGCCGGCTTCATCGTCATGGTCGGCGGCGCCGCCTTCGTCCTCGCCTGCTGGCGGCGCGGCTCCGGCGTACGGGCGCTGCAGCGGTTCGTGGTCTCCGGGTGGCTCGCGCTCACCTCGGCCACCCTCCTGCTGCTGCTCCTGCGCGGCTCCTACACCAGCTCCGGCAAGGTCGGCGCCATCTTCGACCTGAGCCTGCTCGGGCAGGTGCTGCAGACCAAGTCGGGCGCGGCACTGATCTCCCGGCTGCTGCTGCTCGCCGCGGCGGCCCTGTTCATCGCCGTGCTCTTCGGCGCCTACGCCCGCCCGTCTCCCACCACCACCCCGAACGACGACGCTTCGCGCCGACTGCCTGATTCAAGGGACGACGAGGAGAAGCGGGACCTGACGTTCGGGCTCGCGATCGGTGGATCCGTGGTGGCCGCCGGGCTCGCGGCGAGCTGGGCGATGGCGGAGCACGCCTCCACCGGGCTCCAGCCGGGCGTCGCGATGCCCGTCGACGTCGTCCATCTGCTGGCCGTGGCCGCATGGCTCGGCGGCCTGTGCGCACTCCTCGTGGCGCTGTACCGGTCCGACACTCCGATCGAGGCCGCGGCAGTACGCCGTTTCTCCAAAGTCGCCTTCGGCAGCGTCCTCGCGCTCGTCGCGACCGGCATCTACCAGTCCTGGCGCCAGCTCGGCTCCTGGTCGGCGTTCACCGACACGACGTACGGACAGCTGCTGCTCGTCAAGATCGGACTCGTGGCGCTGCTCGTCGGCATCGCGGGGATCTCCCGGCGGTGGACGGCACGGCTGGCGGACACCGCCATCGTGCAGGCGCACAAGGAAGCGGTGGAGCAGGACACGACGTCGGAGGGCGACGACCTGAGTGTGAAGGAGCCGGCCACCGCCCGGGCCGGAGCAGGCTCGGCGAAGACGGCGACGGCGTCCGCCGACTCCTCGGCCGGCGCAGGACCGAGGGTTGCTCGTGGCTCCACAGCCGAGGGTGGCACCGCGTCCACCACCGGCTCCGAGGAGCCTGACGAGCCCGAGACCGCCGAAGAGTCCCGGGCCTCCGGTGACTCCGCGGTGCCCGCCGACTCCGAGCGCGCCACCCAACTCGCCCGCCAGAAGGCCGCCATGGCCACCGCTCGGCAGAAGCGGCAGCGCGACGCCGACCCCGACCGGTTCGGCCTACGGCGCTCCGTACTCGCCGAGGCGGGCGTCGCCGTCGTCCTGCTCGCCGTCACCACCGTGCTGACGCAGACCGAGCCCGGACGCACGGAACAGGAGGCCAAGGCGGCCACCTCGTCGTCCTCGTCGTCCTCTGCCGGCGCTGACGCGTCGTCCGGCGCGCTGACCCTGACCATGCCGTTCGACACGGGCGGCGCGGACGGCAAGGGCGTCGTGTCCGTGGACCTCGACCCCGCACGCGTGGGCGGCAACGACATGCACGTCTTCGTCCAGCGGCCCAACGGGCGCGCCTTCGACATCCCCGAGGTGAAGGTCGCCTTCACGCTGGACGCCAAGAAGATCGGGCCGCTGCCCGTCAACCCCGACCACATCACCACCGGACACTGGGCGACGAGCAGCGTGCAGATCCCCATGGCCGGCGACTGGAAGGTCGCCGTGACCGTGCGCACCTCCGACATCGACCAGGTGACCGTCTCCAAGAACGCGCAGATCGGCTGAATCGCACCATGGCTGACAAGTCCATTCGGGAGGCCCGCACTCCCGACGCAGCTCGCGACGCGGCTCCGGAGGAGAGCGTTTCCGCGCTCCCCGGAGACGGCATTTCGCGACGGAAGCTGCTCGGCACCGCCGGCGCCACCGGGCTCGCGCTCGGCGCGGCCGGCGGAGCCGTCGGGTATGCCGCCGCACCCTCCACGGCCACCCCGCTCAGCTCAATCGGCTCCAATCGGGTGATGTTCCACGTGAAACACCAGCCCGGCATCACCGAGGGCCTCCAGGCCCGAGGCCATCTCGTCGCCTTCGACCTGACGGCAGGCGCGGGCCGCAAGGAGGCTGCCGCACTGCTGCGCCGCTGGTCGGCGACGGCCGAGCGGCTGATGGCGGGTGAGGCGGCGGCGAGCGACGACACAGATGTCGCGCGGGACGCGGGCCCGTCGTCCCTGACGATCACCTTCGGCTTCGGCCACAGCTTCTTCTCCCGCACCTGCCTGGAGAAGCAGCGCCCGGTCTCTCTCGACCCCCTGCCCGACTTCTCCTCCGACCAGCTCGACAAGGCCCGCAGCAACGGCGACCTGTGGGTGCAGATCGGCGCCGACGACGCCCTGGTCGCCTTCCACGCCCTGCGGGCCATCCAGAAGGACGCGGGCGGCGCGGCCCGTATCCGCTGGCAGATGAACGGCTTCAACCGCACTCCGGGAGCCACCGCCCAGCCCATGACGGCCCGCAACCTCATGGGCCAGCTGGACGGCACCCGCAATCCCAAGCCGACCGAGACCGACTTCGACAAGCGGATCTTCGTGCCGTCCTCGGGCTCCAACGACCCCGCGTGGATGGCGAACGGCTCCTACGCCGTCGTACGCCGCATCCGCATGCTCCTCGACGACTGGGAGAAGCTCCCCCTCAAGGACCAGGAGAACGTCATCGGGCGCCGCAAGTCCGACGGAGCCCCCCTGTCCGGGGGCACCGAGACAACCGCGATGGACCTGGAGAAGACGGACGCGCAGGGGAACTACGTCGTCCCCGGGAACGCCCACGCCCGTATCTCCCGCCCCGACCAGAACGGCGGAGCAGCCATCCTGCGCCGCCCGTTCTCGTACCACGACGGCTTCGACGCGAACGGCGTCCCCGACGCCGGTCTCCTCTTCGTCTGCTGGCAGGCCGACCCGCTGCGCGGCTTCGTCACCATCCAGCGCAAGCTCGACCGCGGCGACGCCCTGTCGAAGTACATCCGCCACGAGGCGAGCGGCCTGTTCGCGGTACCGGGCGGAGCGGCACAGGGCGAGTACGTGGGGCAGCGGCTGCTGGAGGGGTGAGCCGCGTGTGCGTAAGGCCCATTAGGGTGAGGTCATGCCAGCGAGCTACGCGTATCTCGGCCCCGAGGGCACCTTCACCGAAGTCGCCCTGCGCACCCTTCCCGAAGCGGCCACCCGGGAACTGATCCCATACGTGTCGGTGCAGTCCGCGCTGGACGCGGTCCGCGCCGGCGAGGCCGAGGCCGCCTTCGTGCCGATCGAGAACTCCGTCGAGGGCGGCATCACCACCACCCTCGACGAGCTGGTCGCGGGCGCCCCGCTGATGATCTACCGCGAGGTGCTGCTGTCGATCACCTTCGCGCTGCTGGTCAGGCCGGGCACGAAGCTCTCCGACATCAAGACGGTCTCCGCCCACCCGGCCGCCCAGCCGCAGGTGCGCAACTGGCTGAAGAACAATCTCCCGGACGCCCACTGGGAATCCGCCGCCTCGAACGCGGACGCCGCCCGTCTGGTCCAGGAGGGCCAGTACGACGCCGCCTTCGCGGGCGAGTTCGCGGCCGCCCGGTACGGCCTGGAGGCCCTGGAGACCGGGATCCACGACGCCGAGAACGCACAGACCCGGTTCGTGCTGGTCGGCCGGCCCGCCCGGCCGGCGGCCCCCACCGGCGCGGACAAGACGTCCGTCGTGCTGTGGCAGCGCGACGACCATCCCGGTGGTCTGCGCGACCTGCTGGGCGAGTTCGCCACCCGCGGCATCAACCTGATGCTGCTGCAGTCCCGGCCCACCGGTGCCGGCATCGGCAACTACTGCTTCTGCATCGATGCCGAGGGCCACATCTCCGACCGCCGGGTGGCCGAGGCCATGATGGGGCTCAAGCGGATCTGCCTGGAGGTGCGTTTCCTGGGCTCGTACCCGCGTGCGGACATCGGCGTCGAGGACGTGCGCGCACCGCGCCGGGGGACCTCGGACGAGGAGTTCCTCGCAGCGTCGGACTGGGTCGCGCGCTGCCAGGACGGCCGCTTCTAGACCGGTCTGGTCGGCCGGTCCTACCTGCAGATTTTCGTTGTCCACAGAAGTTATCCACAGGCTGGGTTCTCGACCTGGGGACAAGTCGACACGGAACCATGAGTCTGTCGACAAATCCGCCTGCGGAGCCGTCTCGTGTCCACCGACTCGCATGTCACCGTTCGTCCACCTGTTTCCTTTAGGTAATCCTTTGAGGCGACCGCTTTCCACTCGAAAGTGGTGGTAAATCGGGGTCTGGGGCACGATTCCTCGGCGTGACTCACCGGTTTCAGAGTGATCAATTCCGAAATCCACAGACCCCCCGCACAGCCTGTGGATAACTTTCTTCGGGGGTGTGGATCGCTGTGGACAACCAAACCCCAAGTCCCGCTCCTCACAAGGGAATCGGGTCAACCAGGCGCCAACCGCCTGCCCCGTTCCAGGGAGTGAGACGCCTTTTGTTGACACTGCGGGCAATTCGCTCATAACTGAACGTAAGCCACAATTGACGACTGTTGGGAATGGTGAGTCGTGGGCCGTATCCCGGCACCGGTAGCCTTGACCGCGTGATTGACCTTCGCCTGCTCCGTGAGGACCCCGACCGTGTGCGCGCGTCCCAGCGCGCCCGTGGAGAGGACGTCGCGCTCGTCGACGCTCTCCTGTCTGCCGACGAGCGGCGCAGGTCGTCCGGCGTCCGCTTCGACGAGCTGCGCGCCGAGCAGAAGCAGCTCGGCAAGCTCATCCCCAAGGCCTCCGCGGACGAGAAGGCGGAGCTGCTGAAGAAGGCGAGCCAGCTCGCCGCCGACGTCAAGGCCGCCGACGCCGAGCGCGACGCCGCCGACACCGAGACGCAGGAGCTGCTCCTCCAGCTCGGCAACCTCGTCCACCCCGACGTCCCCGTCGGCGGCGAGGAGGACTTCGTCACCCTCGAGACGCACGGCACGATCCGCGACTTCGGCGCCGAGGGCTTCGAGCCCAAGGACCACCTGGAGCTCGGCACGCTCCTCGGCGCGATCGACGTGGAGCGCGGCGCGAAGGTCTCCGGCTCGCGCTTCTACTTCCTGACGGGTGTCGGCGCCCTGCTCGAGCTCGCGCTGGTCAACGCGGCGATCACGCAGGCCACCGCGGCCGGCTTCACGCCGATGCTGACGCCCGCCCTGGTACGCCCGCAGTCGATGGCGGGCACGGGCTTCCTCGGCCAGGCGGCCCAGGACGTCTACCACCTCGACAAGGACGACCTCTACCTGGTCGGCACCTCCGAGGTCCCCCTCGCCGCGTACCACATGGACGAGATCCTCGACGCCGACCGCCTGCCCCTGCGTTACGCGGGCTTCTCGCCCTGCTTCCGCCGTGAGGCCGGCTCGCACGGCAAGGACACCCGGGGCATCTTCCGCGTCCACCAGTTCGACAAGGTCGAGATGTTCTCGTACGTCGCCCCGGAGGACTCGGAGGCCGAGCACCAGCGTCTGCTGCAGTGGGAGAAGCAGTGGCTGACCTCGCTGGAGCTGCCGTTCCGCGTCATCGACGTCGCCTCGGCCGACCTGGGCTCCTCGGCGGCCCGCAAGTTCGACTGCGAGGCGTGGATCCCCACGCAGGGCAAGTACCGCGAGCTGACCTCGACCTCGGACTGCACCGAGTTCCAGTCCCGCCGCCTGTCGATCCGCGTCCGTGACGGCAAGCAGGTCAAGCCGCTCGCGACGCTCAACGGCACGCTGTGCGCCGTACCGCGCACGATCGTGGCGATCCTGGAGAACCACCAGCAGGCCGACGGCTCGGTGTATGTGCCGCCGGTGCTGCGCCCGTTCCTGGGCGGCCGGGAGGTCCTGGAGCCGGTCGCCAAGTGAGCGACGCGTCCGCAACCCCGGGGTTCCCCTACAGACTCATCGCGACCGACCTCGACGGAACGCTCCTGCGTTCCGACGAGTCGGTCTCGCAGCGCACCCGTGACGCGCTCGCCTCGGTCACCGAGGCGGGCGCCGCCCATATCGTCGTCACCGGCCGCGCAGTCCCCTGGACCCGGCACATCCTCGACGACCTCGGCTACGAGGGCCTCGCGGTCTGCGGTCAGGGCGCACAGGTGTACGACGCCGGGAAGCACCGTCTGCTGACGTCGGTGACCCTGGACCGGCAGCTGGCGGGCGTGGCCCTGGCCAAGATCGAGGCGGAGGTCGGCCCGCTGCACCTGGCGGCGAGCCGCGACGGCCTGGACGGCGACGTGCTGGTGGGGCCGGGATACGCGCTCACCGGCGAGCTTCCCGTGACGCCGTTCACGGATGCGTCCGACCTCTGGTCGGCCCCGTTGAACAAGATCTACATACAGCACCCGGAGCTGTCCGACGACGAGCTCGCCGAGGCTGCGCGCGAGGCCGCGGGCGGCTTCGTCACGGTCGCGATGGCGGGTGAGGGCATCGTGGAGCTGCTGCCGCTGGGTCTGTCCAAGGCGACGGGGCTCTCGCTGGCGGCCCGTCGCCTGGGCATCAAGGCTGCGGACACGATCGCCTTCGGCGACATGCCCAACGACATCCCGATGTTCGGCTGGGCGGCACGGGGAGTGGCGATGGCCAACGCCCACGAGGAGCTGAGGGCGGTGGCGGACGAGGTGACGTCCTCCAACCAGGAGGACGGGGTCGCGGTGGTGCTGGAGCGGTTGCTGGGCTAGTTCTTCGGCTTCTTGCGGAGGATGCACGGATCGAACGTGCGCGGGGTGATCCCCGACCTTGACTCGCTTCTGATCGAACACAGCGCAAGCCAGTGCCTTACCACTCGGCCAATCCTCCGGGTGGGTGGCCCACGCGAGAGCGACATCGCGTGCTCGAAGCGGCCACCCCGGGCAGCTCCCCGTGCGGAGCGGGTTCGACGGTGGGGTAACTACACCGGAACCCGCCGCGGGCTGCCCTGTCGGGAGCTGGACGTACTGTCGTGCATGGACATCGCCCGGCTCCTCTCCCAGAACGTGGCGCCGGAGCAGCATTCGAAAGAGCTGGCGTCCGGCGGCGTGGACACAACCACTGTGCCTGTCGGACGAGTTGGACGCCACTGAATAAAACGGCCGGACACCGGCCGTACGAGGATCAGCGCCGCCGCCACTTGCGCCGGCGCGCCTTGCTGAAGAACCAGCCCGCGGGCGGCTCCTCGGAGCGCCAGGGCTGCGGCTCGGGCTCCTCGTCGCGCCAGCGGGCGGCGAGCATGCGGGCCCGGGCAGACGGCTCGGAGGTCTCGGCGCCCCGTATGAAGTCCTCGTCCAGGAGCAGTTCGTCCCAGTCGTCTGCCATTCCCGTTCCTCTCAGTCGTGCATCCCCAGGTGCGTCAGTCGTACATCCCCATTTGCCCAGTCTGCCCGGACAGAGGTGAAGTCCCCGTCAAGGTCAGGGCTTGTCACTCCTCACCGGCGAGCTTCAGGGTGCGCAGCTTCTGACCGGCGTACCAGGTGGCGAGGACGGTCACCGCGACCAGGAAGACCGTGGCCGTGGTCAGGCTGACGTCGGAGGTGACCAGGTCGCCGCCGGCGACCTTGTGGGCGACGGCCAGCGACCACTGCTGGACGCTCAGCGTGCGCGCGCCGGGCACCAGGGAGCCGAACAGGGCTTCCCACACGAGCGCGTACACGAGCCCGAAGACCACCGCGTGCCGGGACACCGTGCCCAGCAGCAGGAACAGGGCCGCGTAGGCGATGGAGGAGACCAGCGCGGCGACCGTGTAGGCGACGGCGATCTGCTGCCCGTTGCCGTTGAGGATGAAGCCGGCGATGAGAGTGGGCAGTGCGGAGAACACCATCGTCACCGCGATCGCAACGATCAGCTTGGTGAAGATGATCGTCGGCCGCTTCAGGGGCTTGGACAGCAGGTACACCACCGAGCCGTCGTCGATCTCCGGTCCGATCGCGCCCGTGCCGGCGATGACACCGATGATCGGCACCATCGTGGCGAGCGCGAGCTTGCCCAGCAGGTCGGAGGCCGTCTGGTCGTCGGCGCCGGTGAGGGCGCGTACGACGATGGAGATCGCGATCAGCAGCAGGGGCAGTGCGCCCAGGATGAGGGCCCGGCGACGGCCGAGCAGGGCCCGGTAGGTGAGCCGGGCGACTGTGGGGTCGTACATCTTTCGGCCTCCTACGCCGCGACCAGGTACGAGAAGACGGACTCGAGGGACTCGTCGGACGGCGAGACCGTGAGCAGCCGGATGCCGTGGTCGCGGGCGACCCTGGGCAGCAGCGCCGTGAACCGGCCGAAGTCGACGGCCTGGATGCGCAACGCGCCCTCGGCGAGGTCGACTTCGATGCCCGATGTCGACGGGTCGGCGATCAGTGCGGCCGCAAGCGCGCGGTCGTCGCTGGAACGCACCAGGTAGCGGTGCGGGCGATCGGTCATCAGGCGGCGGATCTTGCGGAAGTCACCGCTGGCCGCGTGCCGTCCGGCGACGACGACCTCGATGTGCCAGGCGAGCTGCTCGACCTCTTCGAGGATGTGCGACGAGAACAACACCGTGCGGCCCTCGTTGCCCATGCGTCGCAGCAGGTCCATGAGCTGCATGCGCTGGCGCGGGTCCATGCCGTTGAAGGGCTCGTCCAGCAGGAGCAGCGAAGGGTCGTGGACCAGGGCGCTCGCCATCTTCACGCGCTGGCGCATGCCCTTGGAGTACGTGGAGATCTTGCGGTCCTGCGCGTACTCCATCTCGACCGTGGCCAGCGCCTTCTGGGCGGCCTTGGCGCCGAGACCGTGCAACTCGGCGTTGGCGACGACGAATTCGCGTCCGGTGAGGAAGTCGTACATCGCCTCGCGTTCGGGGACGATGCCGATGTGCTGGTAGATCGACTCGTTGCGCCACACCTGCCGGCCGTCGAGGGTGACGGTGCCGGTGGAGGGGGCCAAGAAGCCGGCCATCATGTTGATGAGGGTGGACTTTCCGGCGCCGTTCGGGCCGAGCAGGCCGGTGACGCCGGGGCCGATCGTCATGGTGATGTCGTTGACGGCGACCACGTTGCCGAACCAGCGGGAGACATGGTCGATCTGGAGCGTGGTCACAGTCCCACCTTCTTGTAGCGGCGCATCAGCAGGCCGTAGCTGGCGGCGATCAGGCCCAGGGTGAGCAGGACGTACACCACGCCCTGACCGGTCGAGGGGCCGTGGCCTCCCGGGAGGGCCGGGGTCGCGCCGAGGAAGGCGGACTGCACGCCGTCGATGAGCGTGACCGGTGAGAAGAGACCGATCCATGGGATCGCGCTCGTGCTGCCCTGTGCGTCGGCGATCGCCTGCAGGGTCGAGACGGCGCCGTAGGAGACGATCAGGACGGCGATCACGGCCGCGATGCCGAAGCCGCGGCGCGGGGTGACCGACGCGATGACCAGGCCGATGCCGGCGAAGAGCAGCGAGAGCAGTGCCACGGATACCAGTCCCTCGGCGAATCCCTTGGTCTGGTCGGCGAAGTCGAGCTTGGCCAGCAGCGCGCCCACATAGAGCACGATCAGCGGGGCCGCGGTCAGGATGAACATCGCCGAGGCCAGCGCCGCGTACTTCGCGCGCACGTAGTCGCCGGTCTCGATCGGCCGCGAGAAGTACAGCGGTACGGTCTTGAAGCGCAGGTCGCGCGAGACGGACTGGGGTGCCTGGGAGGCGACGTACAGGCAGATGACGGACTGCATGATGATCGCGTAGCGCGTGTACTCGACCGGCAGTGCGTGCGCCTTGGTGGCGACGGCGACGGCCACCATGATGGCCGCCGGCACGCACATCACCGCGAACAGCAGCATCGGCAGCACCTTGGACTTGATCGAACGGCCGAGGCCGTAGGCGCCGCGCAGGGACTGCGAGTACAGGGAGCGGGTGGCGTAGGAGCGGCCGAGGCGGGGGCCGTCGTAGCTGCGGTAGCCGATGTTGTGGATGCGGGTCTGGTCACCCGGCGCAGCCGCCGAAGGGTGCTCAACTGCCATGGCCGACCGCCTCCTTCCGCTGCTCTTCCTCGCTCTTGAAGACCTCCGCGATGTGGTGCCTGCGCTGCTCCATGCGCACCAGGCCGAGGCCGAGGTCCGCCACGACGTCGCGTACGAGGTCGTACGTCTGATCGCCCTGCGCCGTGAGCAGCAGGATGTGCCCGGCACCCGGCAGGCCGTCGCTGCCGTCGGCGACGTCCACCCCGCGCGCGTGCAGCATCTCGCGCACCACGCGCGTGCCGTCCGGGTGTTCGTCGCTGTCGGTGACCTCGATCGCGAGGGTGGTCGTGGTCTGCGTGAAGTCCGTGGTGGAGCTGGAGCGCAGGAGCTTGCCGCCGTCGATGATCACCACGTGGTCGCAGGTGCGCTCGAGCTCGCCCAGCAGGTGCGAGGTGACCAGCACCGAGATGCCGAAGTCGGTGTGGATACGGCGGATCAGGCCGAGCATCTCGTCACGGCCGACCGGGTCGAGGCCGTTGGTCGGCTCGTCCAGGAAGACCAGCTGGGGGTCGTGGACCAGCGCCTGCGCGAGCTTGACGCGCTGCTTCATACCGGTCGAGTAGCCGCCGATGGGGCGGTAGCGCTCCTCGTACAGACCGACATGGCGCAGCGTGTCCGCGGTGCGCTCGCGCGCGGCCGTCGGTGGCAGCCCGGACATGCGCGCCATGTGGACGACGAACTCGGTGGCCGAGACGTCCGGCGGCAGGCAGTCGTGCTCCGGCATGTAGCCGACCCGCTCACGGATGTCGCCACCCTTGGTCGCGACGTCGAGCCCGAGCACTTCGGCGCGGCCCTCGGAGGCGGGGGACAGACCCAGGAGGATCTTGATCAGTGTGGACTTGCCGGCTCCGTTCGCTCCGACGAGTCCGGTCACCCCGGGCCCGACGTCGACGGAGAGCCGGTCAAGCGCGGTCACCCGGGGGAACCGCTTGCTCAGGCTTTCGGTCGCGATCACAGTCACGGCTTAGACGATAGTGACGCCGACCACGCCGGTCGTCAGACCGCAGAGCTGTCCTGGCATCAGACTCCAGGCGTACGGGTCCGTAGGGGATTCCCCTACCTGAGAGCTACGCAGAGTTATCCACAGCCCGGCCCTCTCCTATTGACGCAGCCTCTAACAACTGTCACATTCACCAGTGTCAAGTTACGGGCACGTACCGCAGTCGGCGTGGACGAGGTGGCGGTGGCATGACGACGGCAGTGACAGGTGAACTCTCCGCGCAGCTGCGCGGGTTCAGGCAAGTGCAACGCCTCGCCTACGAGTGCGCGGAGGCGGTCGCCGCACAGCTCCAGCCCGGGGTGACCGAGCGCGAGGCGGCCCGCATGCAGCGCGCCTGGCTGCGCGAGCGGGGCGTGCGGGACTGGTTCCATCTGCCCTTCGCCTGGTTCGGGGACCGCACGGCGTTCGTGAACTTCCGCATCCCGCTCCAGTTCTTCCCGACCGACCGGCGGCTCGAGCCCGGGATGCCGTTCATCCTGGACATGGCCCCCGTGTACGACGGTTACACGGCCGACATCGGCTACTCGGGCTCCCTCGGGATCAACCCCGTACAGGACAAGCTCATGGCCGACCTGGAGGCGCACCGCGAGCTGATCCTGCGCGAGGTGCGCGAACGGCGCCCGCTGCGGGCGGTCTACGAGGACGTGGACCGCCTCATGGTCCGCCAGGGCTATGCCAACCGGCACCGCGCCTATCCCTTCGGCGTGATCGCGCACAAGGTCGACCGCGTGAAGCAGCGCCGCTGGTCACCACATCTGTTCGGGTTCGGCACACAGTCCCTGAAGGGGCTCGCCTCCGACGCGCTGCACGGCCACCGCGACGGCTGGTCCCCGCTGTGGTCGCCCTACCGCTTCTCCGACCACCCACCGCGGCCGGGCCTGTGGGCGGTCGAACCCCATCTCGGCTTCCGGGGTACGGGCGCGAAGTTCGAGGAGATCATGGTCGTCACCGACTCCAGGGACCCCGAGCAGAGCGCCTTCTGGCTGGACGACGATCTGCCGCACGTGCGGCGCTGGGTGGAGGACAAGTGACGGGCTTTTCCCAGTCGGCGCTGAAGGGCGCACGGGAGCGCCGGGTGAGGACCGGCGGCGTGGAGCTGTGCGTGGCGGAGCTCGGGGACTCCGGGCAGCCGACGGTGGTCCTCGTGCACGGATACCCCGACAGCAAGGAAGTGTGGTCCGAGGTCGCCCCGCGGCTCGCCGAGCGCTTCCATGTCGTCCTCTACGACGTCCGCGGACACGGCCGGTCGACGGCACCGCAGCCGCTGCGCGGCGGCTTCACCCTGGAGAAGCTCACGGACGACTTCCTGGCAGTGATCGACACCGTCAGCCCGGACCGGCCGGTGCACGTGGTCGGGCACGACTGGGGCTCGGTGCAGTCCTGGGAGTTCGTCACCGTCAAGCGCACCGAGGGCCGCATCGCGTCCTTCACCTCGATGTCCGGCCCGTCCCTCGACCACTTCGGGCACTGGATCAACAAGCGCCTCAAGAAGCCCACCCCGCGCCGTGTCGGCCAGCTCCTCGGCCAGAGCGCCAAGTCCTGGTACGTGTATCTGCTGCATACGCCCGTACTGCCCGAGCTCGCCTGGCGCGGCCCGCTCGGCAAGCTCTGGCCGCGCATCCTGGAGCGCTTCGAGAAGGTACCCGGCGGCGACTACCCGACCTCCTCCCTCCCCACCGACGCGGCGCACGGCGCCTGGCTGTACCGGGACAACGTCCGCGCCAGACTGCGCAGGCCCCGCGCGGACGCCTACGCGCACGCGCCCGTGCAGCTCATCACACCCCTGGGCGACGCGTTCCTGTCGGAGAAGCTCTACGACGAACTGGAGCTGTGGGTCCCGCAGTTGACCCGCCGCGCACTCCCGGCCAAGCACTGGATACCGCGCACCCGACCGGACCAACTGGCCGCCTGGATCACCGAGTTCGTGACGGCCACCGAGGGAGGAAAGAGCAAGCTGCCGGCGACCGGCCGGTACGCCGAGCGCTTCGGCGGGCAGCTCGTCCTGGTCACCGGCGCCGGCAGCGGCATCGGGCGGGCCACGGCGTTCGCCTTCGCAGAGGCCGGAGCACGCGTGGTGGCCGTCGACCGGGACGCCGAGGCCGCCGCCCGCACCGCCGAGCTGTCCCGTCTGGTCGGCGCCCCGGAGGCCTGGGCGGAGACGGCCGACGTCTCCGACGAACACGCCATGGAGAAGCTCGCCGAGAAGGTCGCCACCGAGTACGGAGTGGTGGACGTCCTGGTGAACAACGCCGGGATCGGCCTGTCCGGCTCCTTCTTCGACACCAGCCCGGAGGACTGGAAGAAGGTCCTCGACGTCAATCTGTGGGGTGTGATCCACGGCTGCCGGCTCTTCGGCAGGCAGATGGCCGAGCGCGGACAGGGCGGCCACATCGTCAACACCGCGTCGGCGGCCGCGTACCAGCCGTCCAAGGCACTGCCCGCCTACAGCACCTCCAAGGCGGCCGTACTGATGCTCAGCGAGTGCCTGCGCGCGGAACTCGCGGGCCGGGGAATCGGGGTGAGTGCGATCTGCCCGGGCTTCGTCAACACCGGCATCACCTCGACGGCACGCTTCGCCGGCGCGGACGCCGAGGAGGAGAAGCGGCGCCAGAAGAAGGCGGCCCGACTGTACGGCCTGCGCAACTACCCGCCGGAGAAGGTCGCCGACGCGATCCTGCGGGCGGTCGTGCGCAACGAGGCGGTCGTGCCGGTCACTCCGGAGGCCCGGGGCGCCCACTTCATGGCCCGGTTCACCCCGCGCGCACTGCGGGCGATCGCACGCCTGGAACCACCGCTGTGAGGGGGCAGTTGCTCAAGAACGCCGGCGGACGGAGGCACTCTGCATGCAGTCGCCGTACCGGATAGAGGATCTGGCGCACCACAGCGGCGCCACCGTCCGCACCATCCGCGCCTACCAGGACCGCGGCCTCCTCCCCCGTCCCGAGCGGCGCGGCCGCGCCAACCTCTACTCGGACGCGCATCTCGCCCGCCTGCGCCAGATCGCCGACCTCCTGGACCGCGGCTACACCCTGGCCTCCATCAAGGAGCTCCTGGAGGCCTGGGACGCGGGCCGCGGGCTGGGCGGGGTGCTCGGGCTGGTGGCGGAGGTCGACGGCCCGTGGACCGACGAGGAGGCGGTACGGATCTCGCGTGCCGAACTGGACGAGCGCTTCGGCGGCGATCCCGACGACGCGGCGGTCGCCGACGCCGTGGAGCTGGGTGTGCTGGAGCCGGTTCCCGGCGACGAGGACACCTTCCTCGTACCGAGTCCCCAAGAGCTCGCCGTGGCAGTCGAGTTGCATGCGGCCGGTGTACCGCTGGCCGCGATCTCGGGCCATCTGCGGGAGTTGAGGGGGCAGGTCGAGCACATCGCCGCCCGTTTCCTGGAGTTCACCACCGAGCACGTCTTCGCCCGCTACCTCGGCGGACCGCACCGCCCGACGGACGCGGACGCGACAGAAGCCGCCTCGCTCGTACGGCGACTGCGGCCCCTCGCGCAGCAGACGGTGGATGCGGAACTCGCCCGGGCGATGCGGCTGTTGGCGGTACGGCAGCTGCGACAGCAGCTCGGCGCCGGGGAACCGGTACCAGACCGTCCTGCGTCACGTTCCGTGTCGTTGCCCGCGGAGACAATGCGGGCGGTGGAGGAGCTGGTTGGGTCGGAGGGGGCGGCGGAGTTCGTGCGTCTGGCGGCTGAACGGGAGGTACGGGCAAGGGCATTGGATGCGCTCACGTCAAGGGTGGCGCCCCCAATCGATCTTGACGAACACCGCTGACATGTATGCGGAGTTGTCCACAGAACAGTCAACTAGCCTGTGGATAACACTAGTTGCTTGTGGATCAAACCTCCCCACCAAAATATTCTGCGTGATCCCCGTCTCTCCCGTCATGCTGAACGGATGGACGAAAGACGCATGGATGAAAGACGCACCGTAAAGGTGTCGAAGTACCTCTCGAAACACCTGCGCCACCAGCCCGAACGGATCGGGCTGACGCTCGACGAGGCTGGCTGGGTCGAGATCGACGTGCTGATCGCCGCGGCCGCGGCGCACGGCTTCCGCTTCACCCGCGAGGAGCTGAACCACGTCGTCGCCGTCAACGACAAAAGGCGCTTCGCCGTCGAGGGCACCCGGATCCGCGCCAGCCAGGGCCACAGCGTCGAGGTCGACCTCGGACTCGACCCGGCCGCCCCGCCGCCGTACCTCTACCACGGGACCGTGGCCCGCAACCTGGACGCGATCCGCGCCGAGGGCCTGCGACCCATGAACCGGCACGACGTGCGCCTCTCGCCGGACCGGGAGACCGCCACCCGTGTCGGCGCCCGCCGCGGCCGGCCCGTCGTGCTCTCCGTGGACGCGGCCGCCATGCATCGCGACGGGCACGTCTTCCACGTCAGCGAGAACGGGGTGTGGCTCACCCAGGCCGTGCCGCCTCAGTACCTGTGCTTCCCTCAGCCGCACTGACGCACAGCCCCCGCCCGCCTCGACGCGTGGCCGTGTGACCGCGCACGGTGACCGTTTCGTCCGTTGTCGGTGGGGCCGCTTAGTCTCGGGGCATGAGTCTGCGTCTGAGCACTGTGATCCTCCCGTACCGCCGCTGGCACGAGGGCGGCCGTTCGGCATGGCAGCGCGCGGAGCAGCTCGGCTTCCACACCGCTTACACCTACGACCACCTGTCCTGGCGCAGTTTCCGGGACGGCCCGTGGTTCGGTGCCGTACCGACCCTGACCGCGGCGGCGGCCGTCACCGAGCGGATGCGGCTGGGCACCCTGGTGACCTCGCCGAACTTCCGCCACCCGGTGTCGTTCGCGAAGGAGCTGATCTCCCTCGACGACTTCTCCTCGGGCCGGCTCACCCTCGGCGTGGGTGCGGGTGGCAACGGCTTCGACGCCACGGTGCTGGGGCAGGAGCCCTGGACCCCGCGGGAGCGCGCGGACCGGTTCGCCGAGTTCGTCCAGCTCCTGGACCGGCTGCTGACCGAGGACGGCAAGGAGGGGCTGTCGTACGAGGGCGACTTCTACTCGGCGCACGAGGCGCGCAACATACCGGGCTGTGTGCAGCGGCCCCGGCTGCCTTTCACGGTGGCGGCGACAGGCCCCCGCGGACTGCGGCTCGCCGCACGGTACGGGCAGGCGTGGGTGACCACGGGCGACCCGAGGCTGTACGAGAACGGCACGTCTGAACAGTCGATTCAAGCCATTCGCGGCCAGGCCGAGAAGCTGGCCGACGCCTGCGCCGAGATCGGCCGGGACGTGACCGGGCTGGACAAGGTCCTGCTCACCGGTTTCACCCCGGACCGCGGCCGGCCGCTGGAGTCGCTCGACGCGTTCGTGGACTTCGCGGGCCGCCACCGGGAGCTGGGCTTCACCGAGATCGTGCTCCACTGGCCCGTCCCGGACTCCGACTTCGCCGCCGACGAGCAGGTCTTCGAGCAGATAGCCATGGAGGCCCCGGCGCAGCTCGGCTGAGCGGACGGCCTGTGACGGCGCTGATGAGAGCGGTAACCACTCACATGCGCGGACTCCCGCACGGCCGTGCAGGCATATGCGGGAGAATGGGCGGGTGACCTCAGCGACTCGACAGCCCGAGACCCCGGCCGCCGCCGCAGCGCCGCGGCTCATAGCCACCGATCTCGACGGCACCCTCCTGCGGGACGACAAGTCGGTCTCCCCGCGCACGGTCGCCGCGCTTGCCGCCGCCGAGGACGCGGGCATCGAGGTCTTCTTCGTGACCGGCCGCCCGGCCCGCTGGATGGACGTCGTCAGCGACCATGTGCACGGCCACGGCCTGGCGATCTGCGGCAACGGCGCGGCCGTGGTCGACCTGCACGGCGGCCAGGGCGCCCACCGGTTCGTGAAGGTACGGGAGCTGGCCCGGGACAACGCCCTGGACGCCGTACGGCTGCTGCGCGACGCGGCGCCGGGCACGGTGTACGCGGTGGAGCAGACATACGGCTTCCACCAGGAGCCGGACTATCCGAAGCTGCACATGGAGATTCCGGACAACCTCATGCCGGCCGAGGACCTGCTGGCGCCGGACGGGCCCAGCGCTGCCGAGCCGGTGCTGAAGATCCTTGCCTATCACCCGTCCCTCGATCCGGACGGCTTCCTCACCGCCGCCCGTCTCGCCATCGGCGACCGGGCGAGCGTCACCCGCTCAAGTCCCAGCGCCCTGCTGGAGATCAGCGGCCCCGGCGTTTCCAAGGCGAGCACGCTCGCCCTGTGCTGCGCTGAGCGCGGCATCTCGCACGAGGAGGTCGTCGCCTTCGGGGACATGCCGAACGATGTGGAGATGCTCACCTGGGCGGGTCAGTCCTATGCGATGGGCAACGCGCATCCGGACGTCATCGCCGCGGCCTCGGGCCGCACGGTCGCCAACAACGACGACGGGGTGGCGCTTGTCATCGAGCGGATGCTGGCAGAGCGGCGTTAGCCGTCCGTGGTGACCCGGGAATCCCTGGTCGTGCTGGTCATGCGAGGGGGACACCTCGTGCCGCGAGCCATGGCACCGGGTCCACCGCGGAGCCCATCTCCGGGGTGACACGCACCTCGAAGTGCAGATGCGGGCCGGTGGAGTTGCCGGTGGTGCCCGACTGGCCGATCCACTGCCCGGTGTCCACCCGGTCGCCCTGGTCGACGGCGACGGCGGCGAGATGGGCGTACTGCGTGTAGTAGCCGCCCGGGTGCTGGATCACGATCTCGATGCCGAAGGCGCCTCCGCAGGACACGCTCACCACCCGTCCCGCACCGACCGCCCGCACCGGCGTGCCGATCGGTACCGCGAAGTCCTGCCCGGTGTGCCGGTTCGCCCACCGGGCACCGCCGCTGCCGAAGCCGGCGGACAGTACGTACGTCTCCACGGGCGCGACCCACGGCTGCGTGGACTTCGTCGTCGGCTGGTGGAGCCGGACGGAGCCGCGGCAGCTGCCTGCCGCGACGGAAGCCGCCGCCTGCCCCTGCAACTTCCCACGCGCCTCCTCGAGTTTCCGCTCGATGGTGCCCTTCACGGCGGCGAGCTCGATGTTCCGTTGTTCCAGCGCCTGCCATGCCGCCCTGGCCTTCGCCTCGTCGGCGGCGAAGCGTGCCTCGGCCCGGTGGCTCCTGGCGACCGAGCCCGCCAGGGCCAGGTGCGCCTGAGTCAGGACGTGCTGACTGCGCATCAGCACATCGGGGCTGTCCGCGAGGATCAGCTGCGCGGCCATTGGGAGGCCGCCGCCGGTGCGGTACTGGGCGCGCGCCATCCGGCCGAGGTCCTCGTGCAGGCGGGCGATCTCCTGCCGTTCGCCGTCCAGCAGCGCCTGGGCCTGCTCGGCCTGCGCCCGCTGCACGTCGGCCTCCTGGCGACCGGCTTCGTACTGCTGCGTGGCCAGTGCCGCGTCCTCGTAGAGCTGCTCGACCTGGGCGCTGATGCCGCTGCCGATCTCCTCCCCGTCGCCCACGCCCATCGCCTCCGTGGGCCGGGCCACAGGCATGACGAGCACACACAACAGGACCGGAAGGAGCAGCGGATGACGGCGGAATGAGCGCATGTCAGCGATCGTGACCCGACCGGCCGGGACCGGTCATGTCCAAGTCCTACGCCTGGGGGAAACAGCACCCCGGATGGCTCAGCGCGGACCGTCCGCGACACGGTTGGTACGGCGTCTGCCGCACCGTGAGCGCTGCGCTCGTGCTACGTCGTCGCTCCGGCCGGCGACTCCGTCTCCGCCTCCCGCTGCAGCATCGCCTGCAACGGCCCCGGTACGGCGGCAAGTTCGGCGTACGTCCCGCGCTGCACCACCCGTCCTTCGTCCAGTACGACGACCTCGTCGACCGCCTCCAGGCCGGCCAGCCGGTGCGTGATGAGCAGCGTCGTGCGGCCCTCGGTGGCGGCCAGCAGGTCGGCGGTGAGGGCGTCGGCCGTCGGCAGGTCGAGGTGTTCGGCGGGTTCGTCGAGCACGAGAACCGGGAAGTCGGCGAGGAGTGCGCGGGCCAGCGCGAGGCGCTGCCGCTGTCCGCCCGACAGCCGGGCGCCGTGTTCACCGACCATTGTGTCGAGCCCGTCGGGCAGGCTGTCGGCCCAGTCCAGCAGCCGGGCCCGGGCCAGCGCGTCGCGCAGGTCGCCCTCGGTGGCGTCCTTCTTCGCCAGCAGCAGGTTCTCGCGTACCGAGCTGTCGAAGAGGTGCGCGTCCTGGGCGCACAGCCCGACGAGCCGTCGTACGTCGTCGCCGTCGAGCGCCTGGGCGTCCACACCGGCCAGCGTGTACCAGCCCGCGTCCGGGTCCAGGAAGCGCAGCAGCACCTGCGCCAGTGTCGTCTTGCCGGAGCCGGACGGCCCGACCACCGCGATCCGGTGTCCTTGGTGGAGGGTGAGGTCGAGGCCGTCGAGCGCATCCCGGTCCTGCGCTTCGTACCGGGCGGTCAGACCCTTCAGGACGACCGGGAAGGGGGAGATGGGGGCCTGCCGGGGCTGCTCCGGCTCCCGTACCGGCTCGGGCGCGTCCAGGACCTCGTACACGCGTTCCGCGCTTCTGCGCACCCGTTGCCGGTGCTGCACGGCGAGCGGCAGCCCGAGGACCGCCTCGAAGGCAGCCAGCGGGGTGAGGACGACGACGGCCATCGCCACGCCGCCCAGCCGCCCGTCGGCGACCGCCTGGGCGCCCACGAGGGCGGTGGCGGCGACCGTCAGACCGGAGAGCAGCGCGGTGAGTCCGTCGCCGAGAGCGGTGGCGGTGGCGGCGCGCGAGGCGATCCGGGTGAGCGTGCCGTCGGCGCGTCGCGCCTCCGCGGTACGAGCCGGCAGGGCGCCGGCGACGGTCAACTCCGCGGTGCCGGTGAGCAGATCGGTCACGCGGGTCGCGAGCACTCCTCGGGCGGGGGCCAGCCTGCGTTCGGCGCGGTGCGCCACGGCACCGGTGACCAGCGGGACACCGCCCCCGGCCGCCACCAGCCCGACGGCGAGCGCGAGGCCGGCCTGGGGCAGCAGCCAGGTGGTGAAGCCGACGGACGCGGCGGACACGATCGCCGCGGATCCGGCGGGCAGCAACCAGCGCAGCCAGTAGTCCTGCAGGGCGTCCACATCGGCGACGAGCCGCGAGAGCAGGTCGCCCCGGCGGGTGCTGCGCAGCCCCGCGGGCGCCAGTCGCTCCAGCCGCCGGTAGACGGCGACCCTAGTGTCGGCGAGCATCCGCAGCACCGCGTCGTGCGACACGAGCCGCTCGGCGTAACGGAAGACGGCCCGCCCGATACCGAAGGCCCGCGTCGCGGTCACGGCAACCATCAGATACAGCACGGGCGGCTGCTGCGAAGCCCGCGAGATCAGCCACCCGGAGGTGGCCATGAGCCCGACGGCACTGCCGAGCGCAAGGCTGCCGAGCAGCAGGGCAAGGGCGAGACGACTGCGCCGGGGGCCGGACATGGCCCGGACGCGGGCGAGGACAGCGCGCGTGCCCAGCGCGAGACCTCCCGTCCCGGTCTCCTCCGGAGCGGCGGCCTCGACACGGTGAACCTGGGACGTCACAGCTCCGGACTTCCCGGAAGCGGCGGGGGCCACAGGTCGCTCCAGCGGCGCTGCCGCGTCCGCCGTCCCCAGCCGTACCACCTGGTCCGCCACCCTCAGCAGCGCCGGCCGGTGCACCACCAGCAGCACCGTCCGCCCCACCGCCAGCCGCCGTACCGCCTCCACGACCTCGGCCTCGGTGGCGCCGTCCAGGGCCGCCGTCGGCTCGTCGAGCAGCAGTACGGGCCGGTCCGCGAGGAACGCGCGGGCCAGCGCGAGCCGCTGCCGCTGCCCGGCGGACAACCCGGCCCCGTCCTCCCCGAGCACGGTCTCCGCGCCCCCGGGCAGCGCATCCACGAACTCCAGCGCCCCGGCATCGCTCAACGCTTTGCGTACGGCGGTGTCGTCGGCGTCGGGCCGGGCCAGCCGAACGTTCTCGTCGATCGTCCCGGCGAACAGATGCGGCCGCTGCGGCACCCAGGCGATCCTCGACCGCCACTGCTCGAGATCGACCTCGGCGAGATCGGCTCCCCCGACCCGCACCCGCCCCTCGGTCGGCCGCACGAACCCCAGCAGGGCGTTCAGCAGTGTCGACTTGCCCGCGCCGCTCGACCCGACGAGCGCGACGGTCTCGCCGGGCTCGACGGCGAAGGACACTCCCGACACGGCATCGTCGGACCTCCCGGGATACCGGACCGTCACCCCCTCGAAGGCAATACCGCCCGCGGGCACGGCGGCCGTGCCCGCTGCCGGTACAGGTGTCTCCAGGACCGCGAAGATCTCCTCGGCCGCCGCAAGCCCCTCCGCCGCCGCGTGGTACTGCGCGCCGACCTGCCGCAAGGGCAGATACGCCTCGGGCGCGAGGACGAGGATGACAAGGCCTGTGTACAGGTCCATCTCGCCGTGCACGAGCCGCATGCCGATCGCTACGGCGACCAGCGCGACCGACAGCGTGGAGAGCAGTTCGAGCGCAAAGGACGAGATGAAGGCGATCCGCAGCGTCCCCATGGTCGCCTGCCGGTACTCGCCGGTGATGCGCTTGATCGACTCGGCCTGCGCCTTGGCCCGCCCGAACACTTTCAGCGTCGGCAGCCCTGCTACGACATCCAGGAAGTGTCCGGACAGCCGGGACAGCAGCTGCCACTGACGGTCCATCCGGGACTGCGTGGCCCAGCCGATCAGAATCATGAAGACCGGGATGAGCGGCAGGGTCCCCACGATGATCGCCGCCGAGACCCAGTCCTCGGTGACGATCCGGGCCAGCACCGCCACCGGCACGACCACCGCGAGCCCCAACTGCGGCAGATAGCGCGAGAAGTAGTCGTCGAGGGCGTCGACCCCGCGGGTGGCGAGGGCAACGAGCGAGCCGGTCCGTTGCCCGCTCAGCCATCCCGGCCCCAGCTCGACAGCACGCTCCAGCAGCCGGCCCCGCAGCTCCGACTTCACCGCCCCGCTCGCCCGGTGCGCCGCGAGTTCGGTGAGCCACGAGACCAGTGCTCGGCCACCGGCGACGGCCGCCAACAGCAGCAGGGGAGTGCCGAGTTCATCCACCGACATCCCGTGCTGGAAGGCGCCCACCACCACCTCGGCGATGAGCATCGCCTGAGCGATGACCAGCGCCGCACCGATCACGCCCAGGCCGACGACCGCCACCATGAAGAGACGGGTGACACGGGCGTAGCGGAGCAGCCTCGGGTCGATCGGTTTCACGTGAAACACACCCTCTTCCTCAAGAGGCATGTTTCACGTGAAACATGCCCCAGCTCGGACTCAGTGCACCGCGTCAGCGATGTGCTGCGTACCGATCCGCTTGCGGAACACCCAGTAGGTCCACCCTTGGTAGAGCAGGACGATCGGCGTGGCGATCCCCGCGCACCAGGTCATGATCTTCAGGGTGTAGGGGCTCGACGAGGCGTTGGTGACCGTGAGGCTCCAGTCCCCGTTGAGCGACGACGGCATGACGTTCGGGAAGAGCGACAGGAAGAGCATCGCCACGGCGGCCACGATCGTGACCCCGGACAGCGCGAACGACCAGCCTTCGCGTCCGGCCTGGTTCGCCACCAGGGCGGCGACCAGTGCGGCCACGGCCACGACGAGCGCGACCAGGCTCTTGCCGTCACCGCTGTCGACCTGCGTCCACAGCAGGAAGATCAGCGCCACCACGGCGGCGACAAGACCGACCACCATCGCCAGCTTCCGTGCCCGCTCCCGGATGTCCCCGACCGTCTTGAGCGCCGTGAACACGGCCCCGTGGAAGGTGAACAGCGTGAGGGTCACGAGCCCGCCGAGCAGTGCGTACGGGTTGAGCAGGTCCCAGAAGGTGCCGACGTACTCGAAGCTCTTGTCGATCTTCATCCCGTGCACGATGTTGCCGAAGGCCACACCCCACAGGAATGCCGGGATCAGCGAGGTCCAGAAGATCGCGGTCTCCCAGTTGCGCTGCCAGTTCTCCTCGGGCCGCTTCGCCCGGTACTCGAAGGCGACACCACGCACGATCAGGCTGACCAGGATGATCAGCAGCGGCAGGTAGAAGCCGGAGAAGAGCGTGGCGTACCAGTCGGGGAAGGCGGCGAAGGTCGCACCGCCGGCCGAGAGGAGCCAGACCTCGTTGCCGTCCCACACGGGACCGATCGTGTTGATCAGCACCCGCTTCTCGGGCCGGTTCCGCGCCAGCAGCTTGGTGAGGATGCCGACCCCGAAGTCGAAGCCCTCCAGGAAGAAGTAGCCGGTCCACAGGACGGCGATCAGGACGAACCAGACGTCGTGAAGTTCCATGACTCGATCTCCCTCGGCCTAGTACGAGAAGGCCATCGGCTTGTCGGCGTCACGGGTGTCGCCGCCGATCTTCGTAGGCGGGTTGAGGTCGGCCTCGGTGAGCTCGGGCGGGCCTGCCTTGACGTACTTCACCAGCAGCTTGACCTCGACGACAGCGAGGATGGCGTAGAGCGTGGTGAAGACGATCATCGAGGTGAGGACCTCGGCCTGGGACACGCTGGGGGAGACCGCGTGCCGGGTCTGCAGGACGCCGTAGACGACCCACGGCTGGCGGCCCATCTCGGTGAAGATCCAGCCCCAGGAGTTGGCGATCAGCGGGAACCCCAGGGTCCAGATCGCCACCAGCCAGTACAGCCTGCTGAGCTTGGGGCTCAGTGCCTTGTTCCTGAAGAGGACCAGATGCGGCACCTCGTCGTCACCGACCCTCAGATGCTGCGGCAGCATGAACTTCTTACGGGTCAGCCAGAGTCCGGCCAGGCCGATGGCGAAGGACGCCATGCCGAAGCCGATCATCCAGCGGAACGCCCAGAAGGTGACCGGGATGATGGGCCGGTAGTCGCCGGGCCCGTACTTCTCCTGCTCGGCCTTGTTGGTGTCGTTGATGCCGGGGACGTACGAGTGGAAGTTGTCGTCGGCGAGGAACGACAGCAGGCCGGGGACCGACAGTTCCACGGTGTTGTGGCCCTTGCTGACGTCGCCGTACGCGAAGATCGAGAACGGCGCGGACCTCTGGCCGTCCCACAGCGCCTCGGCGGCAGCCATCTTCATCGGCTGCTGCTTGAACATGACCTTGCCGAGCGTGTCACCGCTGATCGCGGTGAGCAGGCCGGCGATGACGACGGTGACCAGACCCAGCCGCAGCGAGGTCTTCATCACCCGTACGTGCTTCTTGCGGAACAGATGGAAGGCGGCGATGCCGACCATGAACGCGCCGCCGGTCAGGAAGGACGCGGAGAGCGTGTGGAACGCCTGGGCCAGCGCGGTGTTCTGGGTCAGCACGTGCCAGAAGTCGGTGAGCTCGGCACGCCCCTTCGCCTTGTTGATCCGGTAGCCGACGGGGTGCTGCATCCAGGAGTTGGCCGCGAGGATGAAGTACGCCGACAGGATCGTGCCGATGGAGACCATCCAGATGCAGGCCAGATGGATCCGCTTGGGCAGCTTGTCCCAGCCGAAGATCCACAGGCCGATGAAGGTCGACTCGAAGAAGAACGCGATCAGGGCCTCGAAGGCCAGCGGGGCGCCGAAGACATCACCGACGAAGCGCGAGTAGTCGGACCAGTTCATACCGAACTGGAACTCCTGCACGATGCCGGTGACCACACCCATCGCGATGTTGATCAGGAAGAGCTTGCCCCAGAACTTGGTCGCCCTGAGGTACTTCTCCTTCTCCGTGCGCACCCAGGCGGTCTGCAGGCCGGCCGTGAGAGCGGCCAGCGAGATCGTCAGGGGGACGAACAGGAAGTGGTAGACGGTCGTGATGCCGAACTGCCATCGCGCCAGAGTCTCCGGCGCCAAAGCCAGGTCCACGTCGCCGCTCCTTACCGCTTGTGAAAGCGTTCACATTCACAAGCAATTATGACGCACCCGTTTTCGCCGATCAGCAGGGGGGTCCTGTCTTCTGCGTCACGTCAACCCCTTGGCAGCAACTTCAACATCTTGTTGAATTGCCTGCCGTGCAGATACGGATCTCGCGGCCCGCCAGCCACCTCACCGCAACCCTCGATGACACCCCGACCGCGCAGGCCCCCACCAAGGCACTGCCCCTCACCTCCACCGCCCGTACCTGGGGCGAGGAGGTCTACTTCGACACCGGCGTCTCGGTTCCACGTGAAACATCGGCCAGGCAGGTCGTGGACCCGGGCACGGTCGCCTTCTGGACCGACGGCGACGCGCTTGCACTCCCCTACGGGCCCACTCCGATCTCGCGAGGCTGGGGGTCCCCCCGAACGGAGTTCGGGGGAGAGTGCCGACTCGCGAGCGCGTGCAACGTCCTGGGCCGCCTGGACGGCGACCCCGCACTCCTCGCCACGGTCCGCGACGGCGACCCGGTGCGCGTGGAGCTCGTGGACGAGTGACGCCGGCTCACAGCTCCTTGCGGAACCCTTCCGCCACCTTCAGGAAGATGTCGTTCGCCTCGGTCTCCCCGACCGTCACCCGCACACCTTCGCCGGGGAACGGCCGGACCACCACGCCGTGCTGCTCGCACGCCGCCGCGAACGCGACCGTGCTCTCCCCCAGCCGCAGCCACACGAAGTTGGCCTGGGTCTCGGGCACGGTCCAGCCCTGGGCGCGCAGCCTGTCAACCACGCGGTTGCGCTCACAGACCAGCGAGCCGACCCGGCCGAGCAGTTCGTCCTCGGCGCGGAGCGAGGCAATCGCCGCCTCCTGCGCAAGCTGGCTCACGCCGAACGGCACCGCCGTCTTGCGCAGCGCAGCCGCCACCGGTTCATGGGCGATCGCGAAGCCGACACGCAGGCCCGCGAGGCCGTACGCCTTGGAGAATGTGCGCAGCACGCAGACGTTCGGCCGCTCGCGGTACAGCTCCACGCCGTCCGGCACCTCGGTGTCGCGGATGAACTCGCGGTACGCCTCGTCCAGCACGACCAGTACATCGCCGGGCACCCGGTCGAGGAACCGCTCCAGCTCGGCGCGCCGTACCACCGTGCCGGTCGGGTTGTTGGGGTTGCAGACGAAGACGAGTCGCGTCCGGTCGGTGATCGCGTCCGCCATCGCGTCCAGGTCGTGCACATCGCCCGGGGTCAGCGGCACCTGCACCGAGGTCGCGCCGCTGATCTGCGTGATGATCGGGTACGCCTCGAAAGACCGCCAGGCGTAGATGACCTCGTCACCGGGGCCGCTGGTCGCCTGGATCAGCTGCTGGGCGACGCCGACCGAACCCGTGCCGGTGGCCAGGTGGGAGAGCGGGACACCGAAGCGGTCCGACAGCTCGCTCATCAGACCGGCACAGGCCATGTCGGGGTAGCGGTTGAAGGACGAGACCGCGGCCGTCACCGTCTCCATCACACCGGGCAGCGGCGGATACGGGTTCTCGTTGGAGGACAGCTTGTAGGCCACCGGGCCACCGGCCGCGGCCGGCTTGCCCGGCTTGTAGGTGGGGATACCCTCCAGCTCGGCGCGCAGCTTGGGGCTCGTCTCGCTCACCGCAGTCCTCCTCATGACCACCGGCTTCCAATACTGCTCACCTTATGAGGATTCGGCGCCGCTGCGTACAGCTGAGGACAGACCTCATCCGTCACATGCACATCAGGGGCATCACCCCCGTAGGCAGACGAACCGGGGGGCGCGGTCACATATATCTATGCGCCGGTGGCTCGCGCCCTGGCGCGCATCGCCCATGCAGGTGAGTTGAGACCTCTTCGAAACATCGGGAACTTGGCAGGCCCATGCGCGCCGACAAGTCACGTAGTTCTATTGGATCGTTCAACTGCCTTTGTTTCAAAGGTAGTTGACGGTATATGACCTTGCAGAAACGTGCCTGTCAACGCGTGCATATGCGTCCGCCCTACCCCACTCCATGAGCCCTACTATCGGCTCGCCATGACAGCAGCAGGGAAGCACCAGGTGAGCCGCGCGGAAACCTCACGCCGAGGCAGCCGGCCGGGCCGTGCGGGCATCAGAGACGTTGCCGCCGCCGCCGGAGTCTCCATCACGACCGTCTCCGACGCCCTCAACGGCAAGGGCCGGCTCCCGGACGCCACCCGGCGTCATGTCCGAGAGGTCGCCGACCGGCTGGGTTATCGCCCGTCGGCAGCGGCCCGAACCCTCCGTACCGGCAAGTCGGGCCTCATCGGCCTGACCGTGACGACGTACGGGGATGAACCTTTCACCTTCACCGAGTTCGCCTACTTCGCCGAGATGGCGCGCGCCGCCACCTCGGCCGCGCTCGCCCGCGGTTACGCCCTGGTCATCCTGCCCGCGACCTCCCGCCACGACGTGTGGTCGAACGTCGCGCTGGACGGCACGGTCGTCATCGACCCCTCCGACCAGGACCCGGTGGTCAGCGAACTGGTCCGGCAAGGCCTGCCCGTCGTCTCCGACGGCCGCCCCGCCGGCTCGCTCCCGGTCACCGCCTGGGTCGACAACGACCACGAAGCCGCCGTACTCGGCATCCTCGACCACCTGGCCGATGCCGGCGCACGCCGCATCGGACTGCTGACGGGAACCTCGACCGACACGTACACCCACCTGTCGACCACGGCGTATCTGCGCTGGTGCGAACGCGTCGGACAGGACCCGGTGTACGAGGCCTACCCGGCGCACGACCCGTGCGCGGGCGCCGTCGCCGCCGACCGGCTGCTCGCCCGCCCCGACCGGCCCGACGCCGTCTACGGCCTGTTCGACCCGAACGGCACCGACCTGCTCGCCGCGGCCCGCCGCTACGGCCTGCGGGTGCCGGACGACCTGCTTCTGGTCTGCTGCAGCGAATCCACCGTGTACGCCAACACCGAACCGCCCATCACCACACTCTCACTGAAGCCGCGCCGTATCGGCACGGCCGTGGTGCAGCTCCTCATCGACGCGATCGAGGGGGTCGAATCGGACCAACCGGTCGAGCAGGTGATACCGACGGAGCTGATCGTGCGTACCTCGTCGCAGCGACGCCCGCCGCGTACGACCGTCAGCGCGCCGCGGTCGCCCGAAGAGGAGTAGAACCAAGGCCGTCAGCAGGCGGTCGAAGCCCTGCCCAATCGGGGCGAAAGCCGCGGTGAACTGGACTCTTCCTCCGATTCACCACCCCTGGGTCATCACATGGCGCGATCGGCATTCCTATGATGGGCCCACGACACCGCGGGCCGCTGCGACCAGGCAGTCCGAAGCGGTGCAGATGCGGCGCGATGGTGGAGGGGTCTGATGACTCAGGGGGCCGGTCAGGGACCCGAGACGGAGCGGACGGCGACGTTGCGCGACTTCCGGGTACCGGCGTATGTCCACGAGACCGGTCCGTACGGCCACAGCACACACCCCGGCGATGTCGCCAGACCCGTCGAGGAGCCGGCCGACCACCCGGAGGGGTACACCCCGACACAGCGCGACCTGCCGGTCATCAACCGCGGTGACACGCTTCAGGTGCCCGTCGATCCCGCGTCCCTCCCCATCCCGCAGCAGACCGACGGCGCAGGCCCGCTGTACGTCGTCGGTGATGTGCACGGCTATCTCGACGAGTTGGTGGCCGCCCTCCAGGAGCAGGGCCTCGTCGACGCCGCGGGCAACTGGTGCGCGGGCACCTCCCGGCTGTGGTTCCTCGGCGACTTCACCGACCGCGGCCCGGACGGCATCGGCGTCATCGACCTCGTGATGCGCCTGTCCGCGGAGGCGGCCGCGGCCGGCGGCTACTGCAAGGCGCTCATGGGCAACCACGAACTGCTGCTGCTGGGCGCCAAGCGGTTCGGCGACACCCCCGTCAACTCCGGCGCGGGCACGGCCACCTTTCAGGCGGCCTGGCTGCTCAACGGCGGCCAGAAGACCGACATGGACCGTCTCCAGGACCATCACCTCCAGTGGATGGCCCGTCTCGACGCAGTCGAGGAGGTCGACGGCTATCTGCTCGTCCACTCGGACACCACCGCCTACCTCGACTACGGCGACTCGATCGAGGCGGTCAACGACACGGTCCGCGAAACGCTCACGCGCAACGACGCCGACGAATGCTGGGATCTGTTCCGCAAGTTGACCAAGCGGTTCTCCTTCCGCGACGAAGGCGGTGCAGACGCCGTACGCTCCCTGCTGGATACGTACGGCGGCACGCGGATTGTTCACGGTCACAGCCCCATTCCGTATCTGCTGGGCGAGGTCGGCTCCGAGGAGGGCGAGGACAGCGCAGGGCCCGTGGTCGAAGGACCGCACGTCTACGCCGAGGGACTCGCCATCGCGATGGACGGTGGAGTGACCATGGCCGGAAAGCTGCTGGTCCAGCAACTGCCGCTGGATATCTGAACGTTCACAGGGCAGGCGTCCCCCCATGAAGGAATCGCGATAAACGGCGCAGGCCAGGGCCCAATTTCTTCAAACCCCCTGTCACCGTGTGCCGTCGCCGCTCTACCATCGGCTTATCCGTAGCAGGCTCCCCTCCGTTTCTGCCCGACGGCTCGTTGGCATGCGAGCCCCAAGCCCTACGGAGCATCGGGGGATGCACATGAACAGCGTTCCGCAGCACCTGCTGAGCGAGGACCGCCAGGAGTATGAGCGGGTCCTCGATGAGGCGCTGCGCTCCGCCCCAAACCGCCCGGAACTGGCCGCTGTCGGCAAGCGGCTCAACCCCGAACAGCTGCGCACGATGGCGCTCAACGCCACCGCACTCATCACGGTGGCAGCGGCGGCCGAGTACCAGCACTACGTGAAGGTTCGCGAGGAACTGCGCCGGCCGGCGCCGTCCACCCCGTCGTCCACCCGTGAATCCGGCTCTGCGGAGCCGGGCGCGGCGGCGGTGGGGCTCGCCACCACCCTCGGCGAGGCCGCCGAGCCGGCCGGCGCGGGCGCCGTCGCCGTCGCCGCCGTCCTCACCCCTGTCCTCGCCGGAACGGCTGCGGTGATCTTCCTGCTCGTCGGGTACATCATCAAGTCACTGGAACCCAAACAGGTGTTCGGCAAAACCATGATCACCGCCGGTTGGGTGTTCGGTGCCATGACCGCGGCCGCGATCCTCGTCGCCGCTGTCGGGCTGCTGCTCACCGCCCTGCGCAACCAGCCCTCGCTCGAGTCCGGACCGTACGGCGAACTGAGCGGGGAAGTGGCCCTGGCCAGGGAAGCCTGGCGCGAAGCACTCCTGGAGCGCGGCATCATGCCGTTCCTCAGGGAGGCACTCGCCGACCCCGGCACCGCCGCGGCGCTGCACACCGCCACACCGCCGACGTCGACCGGCCGCATGCCCCACCTCGGCTACGGCCGGCCGGGCTTCAGCAGCCCGGACGACGGCTCGGCCCCCGGCCCGCGCCCGAGCTTCACCAGCCCGGACTACACCAGCCCGGATTTCGGAGGCCCGGAACACCAGCCGGAGTAACCGTCGGCTTGCGCCCCCCGAACCAGAAAGGCCCGTCGAGGCCCGCAGGGGGAGCGCAAGCCGAACACCGATCGCGAAACGACGGCTCCGCCCTACGGCACCTCAGGCCGAAGAGCGGACCGTCCTCCACGTCGGAGCTGCCACTCTCGACTTCTGAAAGACCCCTTCAGCGATCTCCTCGGGAGACGCCCCTTCAATCACAGCACCGCCGAACCGCTCTGTGATGCCTTGGCCGGCCTTCATCGAGCTGGATCGGTGCCCTCATCGGGCCGGCCGAGCCTCCGGCTCAGGCCAGGTTGTGAGCGCAGGCCTGCCAGCCTGCGGTGATCCTCGGAACCGGACAGGCTATCGTCCAAGGACAAGAGCGACAGGAGCTGCACGGGACGCCCGGCCGAGGCTGCCGCCTCCAGCTTGTGATGGCCGTCGAGCAGGAAATGCGTCACTCCCCAGTGCTCGTATTCGTCGGTCGACTGAAGGCTCACCGCAGGCTGACAGCGATCCAGCGTCGACACCGCGACTGCCGTCGGCACCGCCCTTTGCATCATCCGCGCGGCGTACTCCGCCACCCGTTCCCGGTCGTTCCACAGGGGGAGGAACCATCGGTACGACGAACTCGTAGAGGTGAGCGTCTTCGTCGATCACAGTCTCGAACGTGCGGTGGTACGGCGTGCGGGGATGCTCCGGAAGACCCCAGAACTGGTCGGGTCCCCAGGTGGCGACTTGCTCATTGCTGAAGTAGTCGCCCTCCTGCCCCGGAGTGATCAACCGCGGCTCCACACGGATCAGCGACGGCAGGTAGTTGCCTTCCGGCAGCAGGGATCCGAACGCAAGCAGAATGCCGTCGTCCAGGTCGGAGACCCGACCGGCGAGGCATTCCTGCATGCCCTCCGACGACAGCGTCTGATTGGCGCCCTCCAGCCGCTGGAACAGAAACATCATCGAGGACCAGCAACCTGCGGCCCGGCGCCGACCCCAGTCCCTGGAGCTCGGTCGCGAACCGCAGCCTCGCCTCCGATCCGGGCACTCCGAGCCTGCGCGGCTCGCCCACGACGATGCTCATCATGCCCGTGACCGTATGAGAGCCACCGCCAGGCACCAGACCGCTCCCCACGAAGAGCCGGCCTGTACACCCGGCCGTCGCCGGACCCGGGCCCCACCATGAGCAACGGGCCCGACGACAGGTGGCCGCTCAGTCCGCGATCGGCAGGTACACCCTGTTGCCGCTGGCAGCGAACTCCTTGGACTTCTGCAGCATGCCTTCCGCGACCTCCTCCGGCGACGCCCCCTCGACAGCGCCACCACCGAACCGCTCTGTGATGCTTTGGCTGATCTTCATCGAGCAGAACTTCGGCCCGCACATCGAGCAGAAGTGGGCGGTCTTGGCCGGCTCCGCCGGGAGGGTCTCGTCGTGGAACTCCCGTGCCGTGTCCGGGTCCAGGGCGAGGTTGAACTGGTCCTCCCACCGGAACTCGAAGCGGGCGTCGGACAGCGCGTCGTCCCATTCCTGCGCCCCGGGGTGCCCCTTGGCGAGGTCGGCCGCATGGGCGGCGATCTTGTAGGTGATGACACCGGTCTTGACGTCGTCACGGTTGGGCAGGCCCAGGTGTTCCTTGGGCGTGACATAGCAGAGCATGGCCGTGCCCCACCACGCGATCATCGCGGCACCTATGCCGGAGGTGATGTGGTCGTACGCCGGCGCGACGTCCGTGGTCAGCGGGCCGAGCGTATAGAACGGAGCTTCATCGCAGATCTCCTGCTGAAGGTCGATGTTCTCCTTGATCTTGTGCATCGGGACGTGTCCCGGGCCCTCGATCATGGTCTGTACGTTGAAACGCTTGGCGATCCGGTTGAGTTCCCCGAGCGTGCGCAACTCAGCGAACTGCGCCTCGTCGTTGGCGTCCGCGATCGACCCGGGCCTGAGGCCGTCGCCCAGCGAGTACGTGACGTCGTAGGCGGCGAGGATCTCGCAGAGTTCCTCGAAGTTCTCGTACAGGAACGACTCCTTGTGGTGCGCGAGGCACCACGCGGCCATGATGGAGCCGCCACGCGAGACGATGCCGGTCTTGCGGTTCGCGGTGAGCGGGACGTACGGCAGGCGGACGCCCGCGTGGACCGTCATGTAGTCCACGCCCTGCTCGGCCTGCTCGATGACGGTGTCCTTGTAGATCTCCCAGGTGAGCTCCTCGGCGCGGCCGTCCACCTTCTCCAGGGCCTGATAGAGCGGCACCGTGCCGATGGGGACGGGGGAGTTGCGCAGCACCCACTCACGCGTGGTGTGGATGTTGCGGCCGGTGGAGAGGTCCATGACCGTGTCGGCACCCCAGCGGGACGCCCAGGTCATCTTCTCGACCTCCTCCTCGATGGAGGACGTCACCGCGGAGTTGCCGATGTTGGCGTTGACCTTCACCAGGAACCGCTTGCCGATGATCATCGGCTCGATCTCCGGGTGATTGACGTTGGCCGGCAGTACCGCGCGGCCCGCCTCGATCTCCTGGCGGACCACCTCGGGCGAGACGTTCTCCCGGATGGCCACGTACTCCATCTCCGGCGTGATCTCCCCGCGGCGGGCGTACGCGAGCTGCGTGACCGCCTTGCCGTCGCGACTGCGGCGCGGCTGGCGCGGCCGGCCCGGGAAAACCGCGTCGAGGTTGCGCAGACCACCTCGTGGAGAGGTGTGCTTGATCCCGTCGTCCTCGGGACGGGCGGGACGGCCCGCGTACTCCTCCGTGTCGCCGCGCGCGATGATCCAGTTCTCGCGCAGCGGGGCGAGCCCCCTGCGCACATCGGTGTCGACGAGCGGATCGGTGTACGGGCCCGACGTGTCGTACAGCGTGACCGACTGCCCGTTGGTGAGATGCACCTGACGGACCGGCACCCGCAGATCGGGGCGCGAGCCCTCGACATACGCCTTGTGCCAGCCGATGGACTTCCCGGCCTCCTGGGACTTTTCGCCCTGAATGGGCTGTTCGTCCTGGCTGGAGGCAGGCGTGCGTGCGTCCTTGTTGGTCATGAGACCTACTCCCTACGCCGGCATTACCCGGTAACAGGTTCGGCGGTCGACGCAGCGGTTTCCGTCTGTCGATGTTTCGTGGGGAACATCACTCGACTTCGGTGATGTTCCACGTGAAACATCGCTGGGACGGAGGTCAGCGCCCTCTCAGCCCGGTGCTCCGAGCTCCCGCGTGTGCAAAGGTGCCTCCACGCTAGCGTCAATTCGGGCGCGCTGAACAGAGGGCCCCTGTCGTTCTTGCGATGATCTGGCGGTGACCACGACACATCAGCCCTCCTACCCCCCTCCGGAGCCGCCCCGCGGACATCGCTCCGAAGACGGCAGCCGCCATGGTTCCGGGGCTGGACACCAGCACGGGCCGGGGGCCGGCGCCGGGCACGGTCACGAGGCAGGTGGCGGGCACGGGCCGGGACACGGCCATGGTTCGGGTGGCGGGCACGGTCACTCGCACAGCCACGGTCCCGCGGCTCCGGTCTCCAAGCACCTGCGCAAGGTCATCGCCGCCATCCTCATCCCGTTCACCGCGGCCGTGGCAGTCGGGCTCGTGGTCCTGTGGCCCGGCGGCGCCCCGCCTCACGCACGCACCGGTGTGGGTTTCGACCGGCAGACCCAGCAGGCGACGGTCGCCAAGGTCGTGAGCGTGAGCTGCAAGTCGGTGAACGCCTCGGGTGAGACTGCGACGGGGGACACCTCCACCGCCGAGGGCTCCTCCGCCCAGCAGCAGGCGAAGGGCACCTGCAAGAAGGCGACGATCCGCGTCGACTCCGGAAAGGACAAGGGCCGTACGTTCACCGAGATCGTGCAGCCGGACCAGTCACGGCAGCTGCATGAGGGCGAGAAGGTCGTGGCAGCCTACGAGCCCTCCGCTCCGAAGGACCTTCAGTACTCGGTCGCCGATGTGAACCGCCGCTTCCCCATGGCGCTGCTGGCCGGCATCTTCGCGCTCGCCGTCGTGGTGGTGGGCCGGATGCGCGGCCTGATGGCCCTGATCGCGCTGGCCGTCAGCTTCCTGGTGCTGACCTTCTTCATCCTGCCCGCGATCCTGCAGGGTTCGGATCCACTGCTCGTGGCGGTGATCGGATCGAGCGCCATCATGCTGATCGCGCTCTACATGTGCCATGGTCTGTCGGCCCGTACCTCCGTGGCGGTGCTGGGCACGCTGCTCTCGCTCGTCCTGATCGGCCTGCTCGGCTCCGAGTTCATCGGCTGGGCAGCCCTGACCGGCAACACGGACGACAACACCGGTCTGATCCACGGCCTGTACCCGTCGATCGACATGAGCGGCCTGCTGCTGGCCGGCGTCATCATCGGTTCGCTCGGTGTCCTCGACGACGTGACGGTCACCCAGACGTCGGCGGTCTGGGAGCTGCACGAGGCGAATCCGTCGATGGGCTGGCGGGGGCTGTACCGGGCGGGCATCCGCATCGGCCGCGACCACATCGCATCCGTCGTCAACACTCTCGTCCTCGCCTACGCGGGCGCCGCGCTGCCCCTGCTGCTGCTCTTCTCCATCGCACAGAGCAGTGTGGGGACGGTCGCCAACAGCGAACTGGTGGCGGAGGAGATCGTACGCACGCTGGTGGGCTCGATCGGCCTGGTCGCCTCGGTGCCGGTCACGACGCTGCTCGCGGCACTGGTGGTCGCCGCCGACCGTCCGGGCCGGGAGCAGGCGGCGGGCACGGTGGGCGCAGCACCTGCTGTGGCGCGCACGGGACGGGGCCGACGGCGCAAGCGGTGAGGCGAAGGCGACTCGGGCACGCGTGAACGGACGGTTGGGGCGATACAGACTCCAGGCGCGCGTGCACATGAAGACATGGAGAAGCGTTACTGCGTCCTCCGCATCTCACGCAGAAGCGTTCCGGCCGACCCTCGCCGCCCGTCTCAGCCCGCGCTCTGCTCCTCCGCCAGGATGCGGTCCAGGGCCTCGTCGAGGTGGGCGTCGAAGTCGGCGAGGGAACCCTCCTGGCCGAGTGGCACCAGCTTGTCGGTGCGGTCGAGGAACGCGATGAGCGACGCCGTGGACGCACGGAACAGCGCCTGGTCGCGGCCGACCTGAAGTCGGATCAGGACCTCTGCCAGGGAGTCCGGTTCGGCGGGTGAGACGCGCACATCTCCTTCCCCGCACGGCCGGCACACCCCGTCGATGAGCAGCTCACGACCGAACGCCCAGGTCACCGGCGCATCGCCGGGCAGGTGGAAGGTCAGCCTCACGGCATAGGGATCACAGCTCTCGTAGCGCAGCTCCACCGGGATGCGGAAGGAGAGCTCCTCGGACACGAGAAAGCTCATCATGACCTCTGCCTGTACGGACTCGCGCATCGCCTACCCCGTCATGTGAAGCCGACCGGCTGGGAGTGATCCCCTGACACTGGTGGAATCTTGCTGAACGTACACGGCAGATCACAAGGAGTGAGTTTTCAGATACTGATAGAGATCGCGAGTGACCCCGCCAGCCTTCCGATTTCGCTCTGCAGTTGCCGGGCCGCGGACATCAGCCGGTCGGCCTGATGCGAGGGCAGAGAAATGGCCATCGTCGCGGCCGTCGTGCCCACCGTGATCGGAATCGCGGCGCAGACCGTCCCCAGCGCGTACTCCTGCCGCTCCGTCACCGGCTCCATCCGCCGTGTTCGCTCGAGCCGCCGCAGCAGGGTGTGGTTGTCACGCACGGTGTACGGGGTGATGGACTGCACGGGGTAGCGGTCGAGGTGGTCGCGGCGGGCCGCGTCGTCCAGCTGGGAGAGCAGGCACTGGCCGATCGCATGCGCGTGTGCGGTCTCGCGGAAGTCGGCCCACTCCTCGACGGCCGGATTGCCCGGGGTGTCCGAGACGCACATGACCTCGATCTCGCCGTCCCGGTACACGGCGTAGTACACGGGCACCCCGATCGCGTCCCGCCAGCCGGCGAGTACGTCGACGATCGTGCTGCGACGTTTCTGCTGGGCTCCGCTGCTGCTCAGTCGCACCGCCGCGTCGCCGAGGAAGAACAGGCCTTTGTCCCGGCGCAGATAGCCCTCGTGGACGAGCGTGCGCAACAGGTGGTACGCCGTAGGGAGTGCCAGGCCGGTCTCGCGGGCCAGCTGTTTGGCGGGGGCGCCGTGCTCGTGCCCGGCAACGCATTCCAGCAGGCGCATCGCGCGCTGGACGGATCCGATGAGGGTTGCGGACTGCGGCTGCGCCGGAGCGGTTTCCCGGGACGGCCGCACCGGTGGCGCGGTCAGGCGCGACGATGCGGGTGGCGCTGTCACGCGCTCCTGCGTGGAGGGGCCCGGCTGTTCAGGGGGCCTGATGCGGCGTCCGGGGGTCGGCGTGGGGGGTACGTGGGGGTCTGTGGGTGCGGTGTCAACCGTGGCCAAGGGTCACTCCCGAAGCGCGAGGGGGCTGCCCGTGCCGTGAGGAACACGGGAGGGGGTGTACGCCGCTCGCGGGGTCGCCCCCGCGTCGAATTCCGGACTCTAATGGCCAGGTGGCGCCGTGCTGCGTCCTGTCCGGAAAACTTCCCTCGCGCGAGGGACCCGGTGATTCCTGTTACCGATCACCGGTGTCCCAGGGCCCTCACCAGTCGCTGCGCGACGAGGAGCTCGACGTGAACTTCCGTACGACGTAGATCAGTCCGCCGACCAGTGCCACGAAGACCAGCACCTTGAACAGAAGCCCGATGACGAAGCCGACGACGCTGGCTATCAGCCCGCCGAAGACGACGAGGGCGATGACCGGCACCGCAATCCACTTCACCCACCACGGCAGTCCGCCGAAGATCTCACCCATTGCGCTTCCTTACCTCTCCGCCCGGCTGCTGTGCAGGGGCCCATTGATGTCCTGCACTCGATGCTAGGGCCGGCAGGGGCTCCTGCGGGGGCCTCGCATCCCTTGTCCACCCCTGACTGATCCCCTAGGGAACCCCGAGACGGCAGGTCAGCTTTCCGGCGGAGAGAACACCACGAGCACCCGCAGGTCCTCGCTGATGTGGTGGAACTTGTGGGCGACGCCGGCCGGCACGTACACCACGCTGCCGCGGGCGACCTCGGTGGTCTCCAGACCGACGGTGATCGAGGCACGGCCGCTCACGACGAAGTAGACCTCGTCCTGATTGTGTGGCTTCTGTGGATCATGTTCGCCGGCATTGAGCGCATACAGACCGACGGACATGTGCCGTTCACGCAGAAACTGCAGGTAGGCACCCTCGTTGGCGGCACGCTCCGCCTCCAGTTCGTCCAGCCGGAATGCCTTCATCGCCCTTGTCGCCCTCGTCCCACTGCTCGTGACCGATCTCGTCTGCCACGATCAGACACATGAAGAATTTCGTAGTCAAGACGATCGCCAACGCGGGTGCCCTGGCGGTCGCCGTATGGCTGCTCGACAAGATCACCCTGACCGGTGACAGCACGGGCAAGAAGGCCGGCACCCTGATCATCGTCGCGCTGATCTTCGGCGTGGTGAACTTCCTGGTCAAGCCGATCGTGCAGGTGTTGACCTTCCCCCTGTTCATCCTGACGCTGGGCCTGATCACCCTGGTGGTCAACGCACTGATGCTGCTGCTCACCTCATGGCTGGCCGACAAGCTCAACCTGAGTTTCCACGTCGAGGGCTTCTGGACGGCGGTCCTGGGCGGTTTGATCATCTCCATCGTCTCCTGGGCACTCCACGTCGTCCTGCCCGACAACGACTGAGCACGCGATGACCTTCCGCGTCTGCTTCGTCTGCACCGGCAACATCTGCCGCTCCCCGATGGCGGAGGCCGTGTTCCGTGCCCGCACAGCGGAAGCGGGACTCGACGGCCTCGTCGAGATCACCAGCGCCGGCACCGGCGGCTGGCACGAGGGCGACGGTGCCGACCCCCGCACCGTCTCCGTCCTGGAGGAGAACGGCTACGAGAGCGGCCACACGGCACGGCAGTTCCAGCCGTCGTGGTTCTCCCGCCTGGATCTCGTCATCGCCCTCGACACCGGCCACCTCAAGGCCCTGCGCCGCCTCGCCCGCACTCCGAAGGACGCGGCGAAGGTGCGGCTGCTCCGCTCCTACGATCCGGCCGCCGGTGACGACCTCGACGTGCCGGACCCGTACTACGGGGGCATGGACGGCTTCGAGGAATGCCTTGAGATGGTGGAGGCGGCGAGCGAGGGCCTGCTCGCCGCAGTACGCGAGCAAGTGGAGGTGGAGGCAGTATGAGCGACTCCGGTACGGGCCCGTCGACGGGCAGCGGTGACGGCACCCGCGCGGTGCGGGCCGGGCTGCCCGAGCCGGCCAAGAACCAGCCGCACCTGCCCGGACCGGCCTTCGCCGCCCACTACCACCTGCCGGGTGACGTCGACGGCCCGTACACCTACGGACGCGACCAGAACCCGACCTGGAGCCTGCTGGAGCGGGCCATCGGCGAGCTGGAAGCGCCCGGGCAGGAGGGCGTCGAGACGCTCACCTTCGCCTCCGGGATGGCCGCCATCTCAGCGGTGGTCTTCTCTCAACTGCGGGCGGGGGACACGGTCGTCCTGCCCAGCGACGGCTACCAGGTGCTGCCCATGGTCCGCGAGCAGCTGGAGGCGTACGGCATCGAGGTGCGCACCGCGCCGACCGGCGACGACGCCCAGCTCGACGTCCTCGACGGCGCGAAGCTGCTGTGGATCGAGTCGCCCTCCAACCCCGGGCTCGACGTGTGCGACATCCGCCGGCTCGTCGAGGCGGCACACGCGCGTGGCGCCCTCGTCGCCGTCGACAACACCCTCGCCACGCCGCTGGGGCAACGTCCGCTGGAGCTCGGCGCGGACTTCGCCGTGGCCAGCGGCACCAAACAGCTCACCGGGCACGGGGACGTCCTGCTCGGCTACGTCGTCGGCCGCGACGCCGAGGTCATGGCCGCCGTACGCCGCTGGCGCAAGATCGTCGGCGCGATTCCGGGGCCCATGGAGGCGTGGCTCGCACACCGTTCGATCGCCACGCTCCAGTTGCGGGTCGACCGGCAGTGCGCGACGGCTCTCACCGCCGCCGAGGCGCTGCGGAAGCGGCCCGAGGTGACCGGCCTGCGCTACCCGGGCCTGCCCGACGACCCCTCGCACAAGATCGCCTCGCAGCAGATGCGCCGCTATGGATGCGTGGTCTCCTTCACGCTGCCCACGCGCGCGCGTGCCGACCGTTTTCTCGATGCCCTGCGGCTCGTGGACGACGCGACGAGCTTCGGCGGGGTGCGGTCGACGGCCGAGCGGCGCGGGCGCTGGGGCGGGGATGCCGTGCCGGAGGGCTTCATTCGCTTCTCGGTCGGCGCCGAGGACCCCGAGGACCTGGTGGCAGATGTGCTCCGCGCGCTGGACGCGTCGGCGCCATGACGGCGTCGGCGACTTCCTTACGGTCGGCGGGTCGACGCCCGACCATGCACAACGGACGGTCCGAACCTCCCCCCTCGTGGCTCGGACCGTCCTCGGTTCCGCGCGCGAAGAACCGCGCGAACAAGGCTAGTTGACTCTGTGTCAGTGTCCAATCACAGTAGCGACAGAGACCTATCGACTTATTTATAGTTGGGCCCTGCCTGTGGGCCGGGAGAAGGGCAGGGAACTGGGGAGGGCGAACCATGGATCTGGCCTTGCTGCGCACTTTCGTGACCGTGCACCGGGCCGGCTCCTTCACCCGCGCCGCCGCCCTGCTCGGCCTGTCACAACCGGCCGTGACCTCGCAGATCCGCACGCTGGAGCGGCAACTGGGCCGCCCCTTGTTCCTGCGGCAGGCGCGCGGAGTGACCCCGACGACCATCGGGGACGAACTCGCCCACAAGGCCGCTCCGCATCTCGACGCCCTGGTGGAGATCGCCGAGACCGGCCTCGACGACGAGTCCTCCTTACGGACCCTGCATCTCGCCGGCCCTCCGGAGTTCACGGCGGAACGGGCGCTGCCCGCCCTCACGGAGCTGACCGGTGAGGACGGCCAGGGCTTCGCGCTGCGCGCTTCCTTCGGGAACGCCGAGGAAGCCCTGGAGGGACTCGCCGCCGGACATCACGATCTGGCCATCTGTACGGCCCGCCCCCGCGGTGCCCTGCTCACGGCGACTCCACTCTGCGACGAAGAGCACGTCCTTGTCGCCACCCCGGCGCGGGCCGAGCAGATAGGCCCCGGGAAGCCGCGCCGCACGGGAGCGCCCGCCCTGGAGGACGTCCCCGTGATCGAGGTGCACGAGTCGCTGCCCTTCGTCTCCCGCTACTGGGCCTCCGTCTTCGACTCCCGCCCTGCGGCACCGGGCACCGTCATCGTTCCCGACCTGCGTGCGGTCCTGGCCTGCGCCGTCGCGGGCGCGGGGCTCGCGGTACTGCCCCGCTATCTGTGCAGGGACGCCCTGGAGCGCGGTGAGATCGTTGCTCTCCACGAACCCGCGGTGCCGCCGCTGCGCACGTACTTCCTGGTGGTCCGCACCGGCACCCTCGCGATGCCGCACATCGCGCGGGCTCACGAATGGCTGCTGCGAGCGGCCGCCCACTGGTGCTGACCAGCACTTTTCCGGTGGTCACGGGGCGAGCTCGACCGGTGACATCCTGCGATGTTTCACGTGGAACCAACCGGGCCACATTTCTCCCATGACCGTCCGACCCGTGGTCAAGCGCACCGCACGTGCCGTTCTCCTGGACGGCGACAACCTGATTCTGATCAAGCGCACCAAGCCCGGTGTCGATCCTTACTGGGTCACTCCCGGTGGCGGCGTCGAGCCCGGCGACACGACCGTCGTCGACGCCCTGCACCGAGAGGTGTACGAGGAACTCGGCGCCAAGATCACCGACGTGGTGCCCTGCTTCGTCGACACCGTGGAACACATCGGCGAGGACGGCGGCGCGACCGGCGTGAAGGTGCAGCACTTCTTCGTGTGCCGGCTGGAGTCGATGGACACATCCCTGCGGCACGGCCCCGAGGTGGACGAGCCCGTCGGCGAGTACGAGATCGTGTGGGTGCCGTTCACCCGCGTCGGGATCGCCTCGGTGCATCTCGTACCGCTGTCCCTGCGGCACTACCTGGACGGGAACATCGAGGGCGTACGCGCCATGCACGCCCCGGACCTGGGCTGATCCCCGGCGCCGGATCAGCCTCCGATGGTGACGAGTTCCTCCACCGAGTCGTGCCGTATTCGCTCCGCCGGGATGCCGATGTTCCTCAGCGCGTCCAGCCCGCTGCGGATCATTCCGGGCGGGCCCGAGAGATAGGCGTCGAACTCGTTCCACGGCCCGTACTCGCGTATGGCGTCAGGAAGCTGGAGATGGGCCTGCTGGTCGATGACCGCGCGGACCGAGAGCCAGGGGTGGGACTGCTGGAGCCTGAGCATCGTGTCGATGTCGTAGAGGTCGTGATCGGTGCGGGCGCCGTAGAACACTTCGACCGTCCGCCGTTCGCCGTGCTCGGCGACGTCCTCCACCAGAGCCTTGATGGGTGCTATGCCCGTGCCGCCGCCCAGGCACAGCAGTCCGCTGTCGGTGGTGTGGTCTACGGTCATCGAACCGGCCGGCGGGCCGAGGCGGATGATGTCGCCAGGGCGCGCGCGGTGCACCAGCGCGTTGGAGACCCAGCCCGCGGGGACGGCCTTCACATGGAACGTCAGCAGACCGTCGGAGCGGGGTGCCGAGGCGAAGGAGTAGTGCCGCCAGATCCGCGGCCACCAGGGCGTCTCCAGGCTTGTGTACTGCCCGGCGAGGAACGGATAGGGCTGATCGGGGCGGACCGTGACGACCGCCACGTCCGGGGTCCTGAGGTCGTGCGCGACGATCTCGGCGTACCACCAGGCCGGGGCACGCAGTTCGTCCGCGGCCGCTGCGTCGATCATGACCTGCGAGATGGTCGTGTACGCCCGTACCCAGGCCGCCTCCGTCTCCGCGTCCCAGCTACCGGAGGCGTACTTGCTCAGTGCGCCGATGAGGCACTCGCCGACGGCCGGGTAGTGCTCGGCCCTGGTGCCGTACTTGCGGTGACCACGGCCGAGGTTCTGCAGATACGCGACGAGGACCTCGGTGTTGTCGATGTGCTCGGCCGCGGTCAGCAGCGCCTTGAGCAGCCGGTCGCGCTGGGTGTCCATCGCGGCCGGGAAAAGCGACCGCAGATCGGGGTGTCGGACGAAGAGCAGCGCGTAGAAGTACGAGGTGACCTTGTCGGCGATCGGCGCCACCTCTGCCATGGTCCGACGGATGAGGAGGGCATCCGGTGAAGCGCTCTGGGCGCCGGACTGAACGACGGGCTCCTGCGGCTGCGCTGCGGGCGCGTTGGCGCGCTGGGTGGGCACGCGCAGGTCGGCGGGGAGTGCCTCGGAGGAAGAGGGGTCTGCCGCGGGGGGCTGTGCAGCCGAGGGATGTGGGGCAGCAGTCTCCGGGGCGGGTTCCGCGTGTGGTGCCGACTGCGGAGCGCCCTCCGCCGGCTGGTCCTTGTCCGTGTCGGTGTCCGCCGCGGTCCTGCCCATCGGGCGCATCGCGGCAAGGCGACTGCCTTGGACCGCTTCACGCTCGCTGTCCGGAGTCGTCGCCGGCTGCGTGCGCGGCGTGAACCAGCCGCCGCTCCCGCCGCCGGATGTGCCGTTGTCGGCCGACGCGGTGGTCGGAGCGTCCATGGTGTGCCTCGCCTCGAACATCTTTCGGTCGGTCTGCGCACTTCCTCGGTCGGAAGGTGCCTTTTCCCCCGCAGACGGCTTGCTTTCTCCGTTTCATGCCGCGGCCAATGCGGCCACATTCAACCTGGATTCACGTTCTGTACGGACAAGTAAGGCGAGAGTGTGACATTGACCGCAGTGCTCTGACCGCAGCCTCCCATCCCGCAGGGACACTCCGGCCGCATAACCGCAAATGCGGGTCTTCGATCTCTCCGTCCCGATACGCTGCATCGCCCTGCCCGCGGTCCGCACAGGATGTGTACGTCTCGCCCCGCAGCGAACCGGAGTCGACCATACCGGCCAACGCTCCGATCACAAGTCCCCCCTTCCTCCACCACGATTGGGAGAGCGGGCGAACCAGCAATTCCTTCAATTACCGGGCGTGTCGCACCAATTCATAGGCTTCCCACAGATCACCGCCCATGTACGAGTGTGTCGCAAGACCGGACAGATGACGGTCCGCATTGACCGCAACCGAGACCGGCACCGCAGCGAACAGATCCGTGTCCGACAGCGAGTCGCCATAGGCGATGCAGTCCCCCCGGGCCACACCGAACTCCTCGCAGAGTCGGTCGGCAATCTCGACCTTGGCCGCGGCAGTGAGAACTCCGGACGGATCGACGGGCTCGGTGAACGGCACGGCAGGAAAACGGGACCCGAACGCCGCGTGCGCGCCCCACCCGGTGAGACGCTCCACGAAGAAGGAGGGCGAGAGCGATACGACGGCGCAGTAGTCGCCCACCTGCCGGATCTCCTCCCAGACCTCCCGGATGCGCTCCAGCCACGGCGCACCTTCGAAGGCAGCCGACACATGCATCTCGGTGAGTTCCGTCCACAGCTCGTACACCTGCGCCGCATACTCCGGCGGGCCTATCAACCCCGCCGAGACCGCCTGATCGAGCGCTACCGTCTCGGCTTCCAGCCCCAGCTGCCGCGAGATCTCCACGGGCGCCGAAGTGCCCTGCAGCAGCGTGCCGTCGAGATCGAAGAGATGAAGTCTTGCCATGGGACCCGAGGCTAACGGGGCCCGAGGCGGACTCCTCCAGTGAGATCACCTGATGCTCAGTGTTCGCCCGTGTTTCACGTGAAACACCCAACTGCCTTCTGTGCACTTGCCCACGACATGGCCAAAAGCTCCTGCTTCTCGCCGGAAAGAGGTGGACGTCGAGGGCAGCCGTCAGACAGCCTGACCTGCGTGCCGACTCCTTCTCTCCCCCCTCTTGCCGTCCGCCGTCTGACGCTTCGCGATCTCACCGCCTGCGCCGACCTGTCCGAAGACCGGGGGTGGCCGCGCGAGGAGCACAAGTGGGGCCTGCTCCTCACAGCCGGGAAGGGATACGGCATCGACGACCCCGACGGCGGCCTCGTCAGCGCCTGCGTCGTCACCGAGTACGGACCACAGCACCACCCCGCTTTCGCGGCCGTCGGCATGGTGCTGGTCGCCGAACGGCATTCCCGCCGAGGCATCGGACGCCATCTGATGCGGCACATCGTCTCGGTCATGGGCACCACCCCGCTGACGCTGCACGCGACCCCGAACGGCCGTCCGCTCTACGAGGAACTCGGCTTCAAGGCCACCGGCCGGGCCGAGATGACGCGCGGGCATTTCACGCCCGGCGGGCCGGAGCCCGAGGTGGTCACACGTGCGGCCACCGCCGAGGACCTCCCTGCGATCCTCCGGCTCGACGAGGAGGTGTTCGGCGCCGACCGCACACCCGTCATCACGCGGCTGCCCGCCTTCGCCGACCGACTGCGCGTCGCCGAGGAGGACGGCCGGCTCATCGGCTACGCGGCCGCCTGGCCCAACATGGAGACCCATGTTGTGGGCCCGCTGATTGCCAGGGACACGGAGACGGCAAAGGCTCTCATCGCCTCTCTCTCCGCCCACACCGACCGCCCACTGCGCACCGACATCGACGTACGGCACGAAGAGCTGTTGACGTGGGTGAAGAAGCGGGGGCTGGCGTCCATCGCTTTCAATACGGTCATGACGTACGGGATCCCGGAACTGCCCGGCGACTGGACCAGACGATTCGCTCCACTGACGGTGGCTGCCGGCTGAGCCCTCCCCCTGTGGGTGCCGGTGCGTAAGGTGCGGGGCATGGGAGACCTTGAAATACGGCCCGCCACGGCGGACGACGTGACCGCGATCGTCGCGATGCTTGCCGACGACCCTCTGGGTGCCCAGCGCGAGTCACCGGACGACCCGACCCCGTATCTGGCCGCGCTGGAACGTCTTGCGTCCGATCCGAACCAGCACCTGGTCGTCGCCGTTCGTAAGGGCCGGGTCGTCGGCACACTCCAACTCACGGTCATCCCCGGTCTGTCGCGACGCGGCGCCGTCAGATCGATCATCGAGGGAGTCCGCATCCACGCCGACGAGCGCGGCAGCGGCCTGGGCACACAGCTCATCGAGTGGGCGATCGACGAATCCCGGCAACAGGGCTGCCAGTTGGTCCAGCTGACCTCCGACAAGACCCGCACCGACGCCCACCGCTTCTACGAGCGGCTCGGCTTCACGGCCTCACACGTGGGCTTCAAGCTCCAACTGTGAGGCCGTGACATGAAGGCTCAGGTTTCACGTGAAACAGCGCGTCTGCTGACGTCTGCGTCTAGCCGATCCCCCGCCACCCGTCCGGATCCACCCCGCCGGGCACGGAAGCCTCCTCGTCGTACGGCTGACGCGTGAACACGAACGACCCGAGGTCCAGATGGCTCAGGGTCCCGTCCGGGCGCCGTACGGCCTTCAGGAGCTCTCCGGCGTAGTAGCCCTCCAGTCCGGTCCACGTACCGTCGCCGTTCGCCCTGAATCGCGAGCGGCGGCCACTTCCCGACAGCGGCTCGAGTGACACACCCCCGGCTGCCGCCAGCCGCAGGGCGAACGCATGCGTTCCCCAGTACCACGGTCCTGCCAACTCCAGCACCGATGTGTCGACTTCCGGCAGCGGCCGCCAGGGTTCCGGAATGCGGGGCTCGGCCTTGGCGACGATCCGCACGAGATCGGCGCCGACGGTGGACAGCAGCGGGCCGGACGTACAGTTGGCCAGCACCACAGCAGCGACGTCGTCCTCGACACTGAGGGTGAGGTTCGCCAGAAACCCCGGCAGCGACCCGGAGTGCCCCACGAGCAGCCGACCGTCCCGGTGCTGGATCTGCAGCCCCAGCCCGTAGGTGACTCCGTCCACGACATCCGCCGCTTCAATCGGCGCGGCGGGGGTCCGCATCTCCCTCACGGTCTCGGCGCTCAGTACCCGGTCGTCGCCCTGTGCCAGGAAGGCCGCAAAGCGCGCCAAGTCACCCGTGGTGGACCAGAGTTGACCCGCAGCGGCCATCCGTCCCAGGTCCTCGGCGGGTTCGGGCAGCATGACATCGGCCCAGGGATGCACGGCCCATCCACCCGCATGGGAAGCCTGAGGGTGACCACTCGTACGGTCGAGGCCCAGAGGTTCGAGCACTTCGCGCCGAAGTACCTCCTCCCACGGTGCTCCGCGCAGCTTCTCGACCAGCGCCCCCAGCACGGTGTAGCCGGGGTTGGAGTAATGGAAGCGGCGGCCCACCGGATGCAGGAGAGGCTGCTCTCCCAGGACGTCGGAGAGTTCGGGGCGCAGGGATCCCGGAGTGCGCTCCCACCACGGGGCGGGCGACTCCGCCGCCAACCCGCCCGTATGGGCGAGGAGGTCGGCGATGGTGGCCTCCCCCGCACCTGTTCCCGGCAGATGCTTCTCGAGCGGGTCACCGAGATCGAGCAGGCCCTCATCGCGCAACCGGAGCACCAACACCGCAGTGAAGGTCTTGGTGATCGAACCGATGCGGTACTGCACGGTCTCGTCCGGACCATGCCCGTCCACCGAGGTACGCGCACCGTGCCACACGGGTCGCCCGCCCCTCACGACCGCCGCGACCAACGACGGGGCACGTCCTTCGGCCTGCGCCACCGCGATGCGGTGCAGCAGGGCGCGGCGCGTACAGGGGAGCAGCTCTTCCTGAGGTGTTGTCATGGCCCCAGTCCATCCCGCGGGACACTCGACCGTCGAGTTCATTTGCGCGGGACGGGGAACTGTCGGATCAGGTCTGCGCCATGTCCACGAACCGCGAGTAGTGGCCCTGGAAGGCGACCGTGATCGTCGCCGTCGGGCCATTACGGTGCTTGGCCACGATCAGGTCGGCCTCGCCCGCACGCGGCGACTCCTTCTCGTAGGCGTCCTCGCGGTGCAGCAGGATGACCATGTCGGCGTCCTGCTCGATGGAGCCTGACTCACGCAGGTCGGAGACCATCGGCTTCTTGTCCGTGCGCTGCTCGGGGCCACGGTTCAGCTGGGACAGCGCGATGACCGGAATCTCCAGCTCCTTGGCGAGGAGCTTGAGGTTACGGGACATGTCCGAGACCTCCTGCTGACGGTTCTCGGCGCGTTTGGAGCCACCGGACTGCATCAGCTGAAGGTAGTCGATGACGACCAGGCGGATGTCGTTGCGCTGCTTGAGGCGACGGCACTTCGCGCGGATCTCCATCATCGACAGGTTCGGAGAGTCGTCGATGAACAGCGGCGCGGCCGAGACGTCCGGCATCCGGCGGGCCAGTCGGGTCCAGTCCTCGTCGGTCATTGTGCCGGAGCGCATGTGGTGCAGGGCCACACGGGCCTCGGCGGACAGCAGACGCATCGCGATCTCGTTGCGTCCCATTTCGAGGGAGAAGATGACGCTCGGAAGGTTGTGCTTGATCGACGCGGCCCGGGCGAAGTCCAGCGCAAGCGTGGACTTGCCCATCGCGGGTCGGGCGGCGATGACGATCATCTGGCCCGGGTGCAGGCCGTTGGTCAGCGAATCGAAGTCGGTGAAGCCCGTGGGCACACCGGTCATCTCGCCGCTGCGGGAGCCGATCGCCTCGATCTCGTCGAGTGCGCCCTCCATGATGTCGCCGAGCGGCAGGTAGTCCTCGCTGGTGCGCTGCTCGGTGACCGCATAGATCTCGGCCTGGGCGCGGTTGACGATCTCGTCGACGTCGTCGTCGGCCGCGTATCCCATCTGGGTGATGCGGGTGCCTGCCTCGACCAGACGACGCAGGACCGCGCGTTCGTGGACGATCTCCGCGTAGTACTCGGCGTTGGCCGCAGTCGGTACGGTCTGCACAAGGGTGTGCAGATACGATGCGCCACCGACCTTGTTGATCTCGCCGCGCTTGGTGAGTTCGGCCGCGATCGTGATGGGGTCGGCCGGCTCGCCCTTCGCGTAGACGTCGAGGATCGCCTGGAAGATCGTCTCGTGTGCCGGCTTGTAGAAGTCGTGGCCCTTGAGGATCTCCACGACGTCGGCGATGGCGTCCTTGGACAGGAGCATGCCGCCGAGGACGGACTGTTCGGCATCGAGATCCTGGGGCGGCACTCGCTCGAAGGACGTGCCTCCGCCGTCCCACTCGCCGCTGTCCCGGCCACGGTCGTGCTGCTCGTCACGGCCCCGGCCCCCGTCACCGCGTCGGCGGGAGGCAGGCAGGCGATCACTTGGACCGCTGTCGGCCCAGGGATCGTCCAAGGGCTCGGAAATACTCACCGAGCCACCTCCTCCCGTCCGCCGCCGGGCGGACCTAGCCATGCCCTCTGTTCTACGGCACGGCACTGACAAATGAGAGGCCCAACTCCGGTTGATGCACGTCGGTTTTGTGCTGGTTTCCCTGCCGACGAACGGAGCGGGCGCCGGACCACGGTAGGCCCGCGGGCACCGTCAGCCAATCTGGTTATCCACAGGCCATGTGGACGACGGCCCGGATGCTGTGGAGAACTCTGCAAAACCTGTGCACGACACGGTGGACAGCCCTGTGAACAAGCAACAGCCTCTTCTGCTCCGACCGCCCTGACCTGCACTTTTCCCATCCACTGGCTGTGCAGAAGAAAAACTTCCCCAGCCGGGCCAAGATCGCTTCGAACGGCGCACGAAAGACCACGCAGCCTGAAGTGAAGTAATGGTCACAAAGGCTTTGTATCTCTTACCTGTGGACGATTAGATTGATGCTCATGACACAGGCTCCTGCGACCCCCAGGATCACCCGGCGACAGCACGATCGAGAGATCGTCGAGTTGGCCGTCCCGGCCTTCGGTGCACTCGTCGCCGAGCCCCTCTTCGTCATGGCCGACAGCGCGATCGTCGGCCACCTCGGAACGGCACAGCTCGCCGGCCTGGGCGTCGCCTCGGCCCTCCTCACGACAGCAGTCAGCATCTTCGTCTTTCTCGCCTACGCCACCACCGCGGCCGTCGCCCGACGGGTCGGCGCCGGCGACCTCCAAGCCGCGATCCGGCAAGGCATGGACGGCATCTGGCTGGCGCTTCTGCTCGGCGCCGCCGTCATCGTCACCGTGCTACCCACGGCACCGGCCCTTGTGGAACTCTTCGGCGCCTCGGACAGTGCGGCCCCCTACGCGACCACTTACCTGCGCATCTCGTCTCTCGGCATCCCGGCCATGCTCGTCGTACTCGCCGCAACCGGTGTACTGCGCGGGCTGCAGGACACCAGGACACCACTCCGTGTCGCCATCGCCGGTTTTGTCGCCAACGGCGCCCTCAACGCGGGCCTCGTCTACGGCGCCGGCCTCGGCATCGCCGGCTCCGCCTGGGGAACCGTCATCGCGCAGTGCGGCATGGCAGCCGTCTACCTCACCGTGGTCGTCCGCGGAGCCCTCAGACACGGCGCCTCACTGCGTCCCGACGCAGCGGGGATACGGGCCTCCGCACAGGCCGGCGTTCCCCTCCTGGTCCGCACGCTGTCACTGCGGGCGATCCTGATGATCGCCACAGCCGTCGCCGCCCGACTCGGCGACGCCGACATCGCTGCACACCAGATCATCCTGTCCCTGTGGAGCCTGCTCGCCTTCGCCCTCGATGCCATCGCCATCGCCGGTCAGGCCATCATCGGACGCTATCTGGGCGCCGAGGACGCCCAGGGTGCTCGCGATGCCTGCCGCCGCATGGTGCAGTGGGGAATCGCGGTGGGTGTCGTCCTCGGTGTCCTGGTAGTGGTCGCCCGGCCGGTGTTCCTGCCACTGTTCACCAGCGACACCGTGGTGAAGGACACTGCGCTGCCCGCCCTGCTCGTAGTGGCTCTCTCCCAGCCGATCTGCGGCGTCGTCTTTGTTCTGGACGGCGTCCTGATGGGAGCCGGCGACGGCCCTTATCTGGCCTGGGCCATGGTGCTCACCCTTGCTGTCTTCGCCCCGTTGGCGTTGCTGGTCCCGGCACTCGGCGGTGGCCTCCCGGCGCTGTGGACAGCGATGACGCTGATGATGACGGTGCGCATGCTGACCCTTTGGCTGCGGACCCGTTCGGGCCGCTGGATCGTCACAGGTGCCGCCCGCTGACTGTTTCACGTGAAACCGGCGTTTCACGTGAAACATGGGCGGTCCCGTACCGAACCGGAATACGAAGAAGGGGCCGCACCCTGCATGGGTGCCGCCCCTTCTCTCAGCTGTTCAGCCGAGCGCGGCGATCAGGCCGCGACAACCTCGATGTTGACCTTGGCGGCAACCTCGGGGTGCAGACGCACCGACGTCTCGTGAGCGCCCAGCGTCTTGATCGGCGCGCCCAGCTCGATGCGGCGCTTGTCGACCTCGGGGCCACCGGAGGCCTTGATCGCCGAGGCGATGTCGGCCGGGGTGACGGAACCGAAGAGACGACCGGCGTCGCCGGAGCGAACGGCCAGACGTACCTTGACGCCCTCGAGCTGGGCCTTCACCTGGTTGGCCTGCTCGATGGTCTGGATCTCGTGGATCTTGCGAGCACGACGGATCTGCTCGACGTCCTTCTCGCCACCCTTGGTCCAACGGATGGCGAACTTCCGCGGGATCAGGTAGTTGCGAGCGTAACCGTCCTTGACGTCCACGACGTCGCCCGCGGCGCCGAGGCCGGAGACCTCGTGGGTGAGGATGATCTTCATGTTTCGGTCACCCTTCCCTTATCGCGCGGTGGAGGTGTAGGGCAGCAGCGCCATCTCACGGCTGTTCTTGACGGCCGTGGCGACGTCACGCTGGTGCTGCGTGCAGTTGCCGGTCACGCGGCGGGCACGGATCTTGCCGCGGTCGGAAATGAACTTCCGCAGCATGTTCGTGTCCTTGTAGTCCACGTACGTGACCTTGTCCTTGCAGAAAGCGCAGACCTTCTTCTTAGGCTTGCGCACAGGCGGCTTCGCCATGGTGTTTCTCCTGTGTGATCAAGAAGTTTGGGTACGACCCACCCTCCGGCCAAAGGCCTAGAAGGGGGGTTCGTCCGAGTAGCCGCCGCCACCGCCGCCGGAGTTTCCACCCCAGCCGCCGCCACCGCCACCGCCGCCCTGGCTGCCACCGGCGGGAGCGCCGGTCGCCCACGGGTCTTCGGCAGGAGCTCCGCCGCCCTGCTGGCCGCCGCCGGAGTTTCCACCCCAGCCGCCGCCACCCTGGGCGCCACCGCCGCCGTAACCGCCCTGACCCTGCCCACCGCGGCCGGCGGTCTTTGTGACCTTGGCCGTGGCACTGCGCAGGCTGGCGCCGACTTCCTCGACGTCCAGTTCGTAGACCGTGCGCTTGACGCCCTCACGGTCCTCGTAGGACCGCTGCTTCAGCCGGCCCTGCACGATGACGCGCATGCCTCGCTGGAGCGACTCGGCGACGTTCTCCGCCGCCTGACGCCAGACCGAGCAGGTCAGGAACAGGCTCTCGCCGTCCTTCCACTCGTTCGTCTGACGGTCGAAGGTGCGGGGGGTGGACGCGACACGGAACTTCGCGACCGCCGCACCGGAAGGGGTGAAGCGCAGCTCGGGGTCGTCGACAAGATTGCCGACGACCGTGATGACGGTCTCGCCTGCCATGGGGGAACCTCTCGGCGGGTTTGCTGCTGGCTGCTTTGTGGTGCTGCTACTCGGATCCCGAGATCAGCTGAGCGGGAGAGCTCAGTGGGTCTCGGGGCGGAGGACCTTGGTCCGGAGGACCGACTCGTTCAGGTTCATCTGGCGGTCGAGCTCCTTGACGACCGCAGGCTCGGCCTGCAGGTCGATGACCGAGTAGATGCCCTCGGGCTTCTTCTTGATCTCGTACGAGAGACGACGACGGCCCCAGGTGTCGACCTTCTCGACCTTGCCGTTGCCCTCACGGACGACGGTGAGGAAGTTCTCGATCAGGGGGGCGACAGCGCGCTCCTCCAGATCGGGGTCGAGGATGACCATCACCTCGTAGTGACGCATGTGGAACCCACCTCCTTTGGACTCAGCGGCCACGGTCGTTCCGTGGCAGGAGGGTCGTGATGCGTACGCAACGGTATCGGCCGCCACTGACAATCGGGGGTCGCGAGCGACATCCCCGGTCTGGCCTGGACGGTTCCCTGGCTCTGCCTGGGCAGACACCGGTGCAGACGCTACAGACTACCTGCACACCCGCTTCCGGTTGAAATCCGGCCGCGTGGACCGTCAATCTGTACACATCGGGTGTGCATGGCGCTACGATGCGCCGTCTTCCGCAGGAGGTGCCCCATGGCACAGGCATTGCGACCCAACACCGTCGGAGGCCTTTTCGCCACGGACGGAAAGCCCCACCCCATCCAGGACACGCTGCTCGCGGTGACCCTGGTCGTCGGGGTGACGGCGTTCGTGACCGGCTTCTTCCACAACCTGCACCTGCTCAGCTCCTGGGCCGGCCTGGTGGGGATCCTCACCGGCGCGTACGGCCAGTGGATCTCGGAGACGACCCGCGAGCGCTTCGGACTCATCCTGGGTCTCGGGGCCTCGGCGGTCGGCTTCTTCCTCGGCATGGCGCACGGCGGCCTCTTCGGTGGGGTCATCGGCTGAAGCCAGGGACACCGGCTCTCCAACCCCAGACAAAGCACCACTGAACGCCCCGGCGGCCAACAAGCCAGGGCGCAGGTTCTGTACGCCCAGTCGGGGCGCTCGCAAGGCGCAGTAGGCTTCGGCGCGAGAGCCGGAGCCCCTGTACCCATGGGGACACACCAGCCCGAGGAGCGCCCCGAATGAGCCTGACCCTGAGGACGATCAGCCGCGAGCAGCATCTGGCGTACATCCAGAGCCTGCCCTCGGCGAGCCACATGCAGGTTCCGGCCTGGGCCGATGTCAAGGCGGAGTGGCGCTCCGAGAGCCTCGGCTGGTTCGACGAGCGCACCGGCGAGATGGTCGGTGCGGGTCTCGTGCTGTACCGCCAACTGCCCAAGATCAAGCGCTACTTGGCCTATCTGCCCGAAGGCCCGGTCATCAACTGGTTCGCGCCGAACCTGACCGAGTGGCTGGAACCGATGCTCGCGCACCTCAAGCAGCAGGGTGCCTTCTCCGTGAAGATGGGCCCGCCGGTGATCATCCGGCGCTGGGAGGCCGGCTCCATCAAGCTGGGCATCCAGAACCCGGACGTGAAGCGGCTGCGTGACATCGAGGCCGACTTCATCGAGCCGCGCGCCTTCGAGGTCGCCGACAAGCTACGCCGTATGGGCTGGCAGCAGGGCGAGGACGGCGGGGCCGGCTTCGGCGACGTACAGCCCCGCTATGTCTTCCAGGTGCCGCTGGCCAACCGCTCCCTGGAAGAGGTCCACAAGAACTTCAACCAGCTGTGGCGCCGCAACATCAAGAAGGCCGAGAAGGCCGGTGTCGAGGTCGTCCAGGGCGGTTACCAGGACCTCGAGGAATGGCAGAGGCTGTACGAGATCACGGCCGTGCGGGACCATTTCCGGCCGCGCCCGCTGTCGTACTTCCAGCGCATGTGGACGGCTCTCAACACCGAGGACCCCAACCGCATGCGGCTGTACTTCGCCCGGCACAACGGCGTGAATCTGTCGGCGGCGACGATGCTGATCGTCGGCGGTCACGTCTGGTACTCCTACGGCGCCTCCGACAACATCGGCCGTGAGGTCCGGCCCTCGAACGCGATGCAGTGGCGGATGCTGCGCGACGCATACGCACTCGGCGCGACCGTCTACGACCTGCGCGGCATCTCCGACTCCCTGGACGAGACCGACCACCTCTTCGGCCTGATCCAGTTCAAGGTGGGCACGGGCGGCCAGGCGGCCGAGTACCTCGGCGAGTGGGACTTCCCGCTCAACAAGCTGCTCCACAAGGCGCTCGACATCTACATGTCGCGCCGCTGAGACCTGGCGGCTCCGGCCGTTTGCTTCGATACGTACGACTGCTTCGTTCGCTTCCACACCTCTGATACACCGCAGCCACGAGAAAGGTTCCAGGTCCGGCCATGGCGCTCACGCTCTACGTCGACACCGCGCGCTGGCGTGCGCACCACAAGCACGTGCAGGACCAGTTCCCGGGCCTTGTCCCGGTCTGCAAGGGCAACGGCTACGGCTTCGGGCACGAGCGGCTGGCGGAGGAGGCCACGCGGCTGGGCTCGGACGTGCTCGCCGTCGGCACCACGTACGAGGCCGCACGCATCAAGGACTTCTTCGGCGGTGACCTGCTGGTGCTGACGCCGTACCGGCGCGGCGAGGAGCCCGTTCCGCTGCCCGACCGGGTCATCCGCTCGGTGTCGTCGGTGGACGGCGTGTACGGCCTCGTGGGAGCCCGTGTGGTCATCGAGGTGATGTCCTCGATGAAGCGGCACGGCATCAGCGCCCAGGACCTGCCGCAGCTGCACGCCGCCATTGAGAACGTCCGCCTCGAAGGCTTCGCCATCCACCTGCCGCTGGACCGCACGGACGGCTCCGACGCCGTCGAGGAGGTCATCGGCTGGATGGACCACCTGCGTGCCGCCCGCCTGCCCCTGCACACGATGTTCGTCAGCCACCTCAAGGCCGACGAACTCCACCGGCTGCAGCAGCAGTTCCCACAGACGCGCTTCCGCGCCCGCATCGGCACCCGGCTGTGGCTGGGGGACCACGAGGCCACCGAGTACCGTGGCGCGGTTCTGGACGTCACCCGGGTCGCCAAGGGGGACCGTTTCGGCTACCGCCAGCAGAAGGCCGCCTCCGACGGCTTCCTGGTGGTCGTGGCGGGCGGCACGTCGCACGGGGTGGGTCTGGAGGCCCCGAAGGCGCTGCACGGCGTCATGCCGCGTGCCAAGGGCGTCGCCCGGGCCGGCCTCGCCACGGTGAACCGGAACCTTTCGCCGTTCGTCTGGGGCGGCAAGCAGCGCTGGTTCGCGGAGCCGCCGCACATGCAGGTCTCCATCCTGTTCGTGCCGGCGGACGCGCCGGAACCGAAGGTCGGCGAGGAGCTCGTGGCCCATCTGCGGCACACCACCACGCAGTTCGACCGCATCGTCGACCGCTGAGCGGGGGCGCCAGCCAACTGAAAGGCCGTACACGGGAGCTCCGTGCACGGCCTTTTCGCGCATCGAGTGAGGCGGCCTCTACGGGGCGCCCGCCGCCACCGATATCTGTTCGCTCAGAGCGAACCGTCCGTGGAAGGTGCCGTTCCATGGCTGCCCCACTCCACCTGCGGCCCGTCGAAGTGGGCAGCGTGCCGCGGCGGATGGGCCGCAGCGCCCAGAGCGAAGGCGTCCTCCGCACCGTCGAGCACACCCCCTGACGGGTCGTCGTCCCCGGCCCTACGCACCGGATCCCGCTCCGGCATGACGATGTCGCGCACGACGACGCCGCACAGGTAGAGCGTCCCCAGCAGGTGCACGCCGATGGCCCAGTGGTAGCCGTCCTGCGGCAGCCCCTTGTGAGCGTCCCCGCTGGTCGTGTACGCGAGATACATCCAGATGCCCAGGAAGTACGCGACCTCGCACGCCTGCCAGATCAGGAAGTCCCGCCACTTCGGCCGGGCCAGCACAGCGAGCGGGACCAGCCACAGGACGTACTGCGGGGAGTAGACCTTGTTGGTGAGGATGAACGCCGCGACGATCAGGAAAGCGAGCTGGGCGAAGCGCGGGCGACGCGGGGCGGTCATGGTGAGCACGGCAAGACCCACGAAACACAGCACCACCAGCGCCGTGGCCAGATTGTTGACGGTGTCGGTGCTGAGCGGGTCGGTCGAGTTCTGAGCCATGATCAGCCAGAACGACCCGAAGTCCACCCCCCGGTCGTGGCTGAACTTGTAGAACTGCGCCCAGCCGTCCCAGGCGAAGAGCATCACAGGCAGGTTCACGACGACCCAGGCGACGACTGTTCCTGCCACGGCCTTGCCGAAGTCCCGCCACTTTCCCGCACGCCAGCACAGCAGGAACAGCGGGCCCAGCAGGAACACGGGGTAGAGCTTGGCCGCCGTGGCAAGCCCCAGGAGGACTCCGAACGCGAGTGGGCGGCTCCGGGACCACATCAGCATCGCCGCGGCCGTCAAGGCGACCGCCAGAAGGTCCCAGTTGATGGTGGCGGTCAGCGCGAAGGCGGGCGCCAGGGCGACCAGCAGGCCGTCCCAGGGACGCCGGGCGTGCGTACGGGTCACGCAGACCGCGATGACGGCCGCGCACACCATCAGCATCCCGGCGTTGACCATCCAGTACCACTGCTCCTGGTCCTGGATGCTGCCGCTGCCAGGCGTGAGCCAGGAGGCGACCTCCATGAACACGCCGGTCAGCACGGGGTACTCGAGGTAGGGCATGTCACCGGAGAGCTTGTCGAAGTACGGCACAAGCCCGTCGGAGAAACCGCGCCCCTGATAGAGATGCGGAATGTCCGAGTAGCACGCCTTCGTGTACTGCGAGCTGGCGCCGAAGAACCAGGCGCCGTTGTAGCAGGGCGCCTTCTGGATCAGTCCGAGGGCGAACATGCCGATCGCCACGAGCGCGACGACCCGCACCGGAGTCCACCAGGACGTCCCGAGCAGGGCTCGCCGCCCGAGGGGACCGCCGATCAGCTCACTGCCGGACGCGGCGACCTTGTCCTCCTTGGTCGGCCGCACCGGGTCCTGGTCGTGCACGCTCGCTTGCGTCGATTCTGGGCTGGCCATGCCGCACATCCTGCCGTACGTGTCCAGGAATACGCCGAGGGCCGCCGCAACCAGTCAGGTGCGGCGGCCCCTGTTTCACGTGAAACATCGACATGTTTCACGTGAAACGCCCGTGTCGGGTGCTGTGGCGACTAGCCGGCGGGGCCTCCGAAGAGCCCTCCGTTGCCGTTGCCTCTGCTGTTTCCGGTCCCGGACGTGTCCGTGGCCGTCGGCGACGAGGTCACGCCCCCGTCCGTGCCGCCGGTGCCACCGTTGGTGCTGCACTGCCAGCTGAACTTGCAGGACTCGCTCGCCGAGGGCGACGGGCTCGTCGGCGTCCCGCTTGGTGTCAGGCTCGGGGTCGGGCTCGTCAGCGTCTGGCTGGGCGTCGGAGACGCGCTCGGGCTTGGGACGTCGTTGACGATCACACCGATGGGCTCGGGCGTCGGGAAGTCCTTCACCGGCTCGCTCTTCAGCGCATCTGCCATGTAGTCGTGCCAGATCTGCGCCGGGAACGAAGCACCATGGATCTTCTTCTGGCCACCCGTCCCGTACATCTCCAGGAAGGTCCGGTTCTTGCTCGACTCATTGTCGTCGTACCGGAACATCGTGATCGACGTGGACAGCTGCGGGGTGTAGCCCACGAACCATGCTGATTTGTTGCCGTCGGTGGTGCCGGTCTTGCCGGCCACCTGACGGCCAGGGAGCTGGGCGTTGGTGCCCGTGCCCTTGTCGACCACGGTCTTCAGCACGTCGGTGACGTTGTCGGCAACCTTCGGGGTGAACGCCTCAACAGGCTTGTCCTGGTGAGTGAAGACCGTGCCGTCCTTACTCGTCACCTTCGTGACGGAGAAAGGATCGTGCCGCTCACCGCTGGCCGCGAAGGTGCCGTACGCCCCCGCCATGCGGATCGCGCTCGGGTCGGAGATACCGATGGAGAAGGAGGGGAAGCTGGTGCCGGCCAAGCTGTTCTCCTTGAGGCCGGCATCCATCGCCGCCTCCTTGACCTTGTCCAACCCGACGTTCATGCCGAGCTGCACATAGGCGGAGTTCACCGACTCCCGCATCGCCTCGCGCAGGTCGATCTGATACTTGGGCGGACTGCCGTACGACTCGTTGCCGTCATTGGTCTGCAGCCATTCCTGGCCCTTGTCGTTCTTCCAGACCGTACCGTCGTAGTCCTTGATCTTGAGCTTGTTCTGACCGCTGTACAAGCTCTTCGGGGAAACTGGTGTGCGCTCATCCTGAGCCTGCTCCTGGCCCAGGCTCGGGTTCTTGACGCCCCACTTCATCGCGGCGGCGAGCACGAACGGTTTGAAGGTCGAACCGACCTGGGCGCCGGTCTGGTCGGCGTTGTTGGTGAAGTGCTTGGTCGCGTCCTCGCCGCCGTAGATGGCCTTGATGGCGCCGGTCGTCGGGTCCACGGAAGCGCCGCCGAACTGGACGTGGGTGTCCGTATTCGGGCGCTCCTTGGGCTTGATGTTGTTCTTCTGGACGTTCTTGACCGAGGCCTCGAGCGCCTTGACCTTGCTCTTGTCGAAGGTCGTGTAGATCGAGTAGCCGCCCCGCTGCAGATCAGTTGCGCTGACGTTCGTGTTGTTGATCAGGTAGGCCTTGGCAAGGTCGACGAGGTAGCCGACCTGGCCTCCGAGCGCAGTGTTCGACCGCGGGTTCTTCACGTCGGGGAGCTTGGTGTACTTGGCCCTGGTAGCCGCGTCCAGGTGTTTGTACTCGACCATCTTGTCGAGGGTGTTCTGCATCTGACGCAGCGCACGCCGTCTGTTGGCGTCCGGGGTGGCCGCCGGATCGATGGAGGTCGAGCCCGCCGGGTCGTAGTACGTGGCGCCCTTGAGCATCGCCGCCAGGAACGCGCACTCGCCCGGGTTCAGCTGGACGGAGTCCTTGTTGAAGTACGCGCGGGCGGCCGCCTGGATGCCGTAGGCGCCGCGCCCGTAGTACGCGGAGTTCAGGTAGCCGGCCATGATCTCGTCCTTCGAGACCGTGGCACCCACCTTTATCGAGATGAAGATCTCTTTGAACTTACGCGTGATCGTCTGCGACTGGTCGTCCAGCCGTGCGTTCTTCACGTACTGCTGGGTGATGGTGGAGCCACCCTGCGTCTGGCCGCCCCGGGCCATGTTGAACACGGCGCGGGCGATGCCCTTCGGGTCGATGCCGCTGTCGGTGTAGAAGGTCTTGTTCTCCTGCGAGACCACGGCGAACTGCATCGCCTTGGGGATCTGCGAGAGGTTGACGATCTGGCGGTTCGTCTCACCACCCGTGGCGACCATCTGGCTGCCGTCCGACCAGTAGAAGACGTTGTTCTGCGCTGTCGCGGTGTCGGCGACATTCGGGACGCTCACCATGGCGTACCCGATGCCCGCCACTGCCACCAGGCTGGCGATGAAGCCGATGAACAGGCCCGTCACCAGCTTCCACGACGGCACCCAGCGCGCGACGCCGTACTTGCCCGCCCGTGGATAGTCGATGATCCGCTTCTTGCCGGGGGGAGCTGCGCGCCCCCTTCCGCCCCCGGACCCGTCCGGGCCGCCCGGTGCGCCGCGTCGACCTCCGCGGCCCGGCTCGGCCGCTCTACGGCGGCCGCCTCCAGTTCTCTGTGCCGCGCGGCGGGCTTCGGCGCGGCCGCTGTACGACCGCTCCTCGTCAGTCGACCCCTGGCCCAGTCCGTAATCGGCCGGGGACCCGGTTGCGCCTCGCGGTGCCGCGCGGCGGCCGGAGGACGAGCCGGACTGGCCGCGTCGGGCCGCGGCACGTCCGCCTCCCTGCGGCTGCGGCGGTTTGCGACGGTGCTCGCTCATCGAACGACTACTCCTCGGGCAGGCGCACCTTTGCGCGCCTGGAAACGGCGGCTGGTTTCCGGTCCCCCCGAAGTACGGATGTGGTCGATCCCGCATTCACCCGTACTGCGCCGGGAGCCACGACACCCCCTGGTGTCACTCGGCTCCCGGTGGTTTGCATGCCGCACAGACTACGCACCGCCAAAACCCACTGAGCCCCAGACTTCGTCCCAAATCAGGCAACTTGCCCCTGATGAATAAGTGATGTGACCCCGTTCACCGTCTCCCCACTTGTCGCATCCGGAAGGCCGTTCTATCGTCTTGATGTATCGAGTCGATACATCGGTGCGAGATAAGGCAAGGAGGCGAGTGGATGAGCCGGCGTTCCGGGATCCTTGAGTTCGCCGTACTCGGCCTGCTCCGCGAGTCCCCGATGCACGGCTATGAGCTGCGGAAACGACTCAATACATCACTGGGCGTGTTCCGTGCGTTCAGCTACGGAACGCTCTATCCCTGCCTCAAGACGCTGGTCGCCAACGGCTGGTTGATCGAAGAGCCGGGACACACCCCCGAGGACGCCCTCGCGGCGCCACTCGCCGGGCGTCGCGCCAAGATCGTCTACCGGCTGACGGCGGAAGGTAAGGAGCACTTCGAGGAGCTGCTCTCGCAGACGGGCCCCGACGCGTACGAGGACGAGCACTTCGCCGCCCGTTTCGCCTTCTTCGGGCAGACGTCACGCGACGTACGCATGCGCGTGCTGGAGGGCCGCCGCAGCCGGCTGGAGGAACGCCTGGAGAAGATGCGTGCCTCCTTGGCGCGCACCCGGGAGCGCCTCGACGACTACACGCTTGAGCTCCAGCGCCACGGGATGGAGTCCGTGGAGCGCGAAGTGCGCTGGCTGAACGAGCTCATCGAGAGCGAGCGGGCCGGACGGGACCTGAAGGGGCCCGCCTCCGGGGGGCCCGCTCAGCAGAACAACACATCTGGAGCGCCGGGCGTCCTGCCCCGTCCCGGGGACACCCCCGGGACGGATACGCCCGACGACACCGCCACGTGAGAGTCCAGTCAGGGCCTCACTCGTACACACAGGGAGCAACCGGAATGGGTTCGGTTCGCGTAGCCATCGTCGGTGTGGGCAACTGCGCCGCGTCGCTGGTTCAGGGAGTCGAGTACTACAAGGACGCCGACCCGGCGTCCAAGGTCCCCGGCCTGATGCACGTCCAGTTCGGCGACTACCACGTCCGTGACGTCGAGTTCGTCGCCGCCTTCGACGTCGACGCGAAGAAGGTCGGCCTCGACCTCGCAGACGCCATCGGCGCCTCCGAGAACAACACCATCAAGATCTGCGACGTGCCCACCTCCGGTGTCACCGTCCAGCGCGGCCACACCCTCGACGGTCTCGGCAAGTACTACCGCCAGACCATCGAGGAGTCCGACGCCGATCCCGTCGACGTCGTCCAGGTCCTCAAGGACAAGCAGGTCGACGTCCTCGTCTGCTACCTGCCCGTCGGCTCCGAGGACGCGGCGAAGTTCTACGCCCAGTGCGCCATCGACGCCAAGGTCGCCTTCGTCAACGCCCTTCCGGTCTTCATCGCCGGCACCAAGGAGTGGGCGGACAAGTTCACCGAGGCGGGCGTCCCGATCGTCGGCGACGACATCAAGTCGCAGGTGGGCGCCACCATCACGCACCGCGTCATGGCGAAGCTGTTCGAGGACCGGGGCGTCATCCTGGACCGCACGATGCAGCTGAACGTCGGCGGCAACATGGACTTCAAGAACATGCTCGAGCGCGAGCGCCTCGAGTCCAAGAAGATCTCCAAGACGCAGGCCGTCACTTCCCAGATCCCAGACCGGGACCTCGGCGAGAAGAACGTCCACATCGGCCCGTCCGACTACGTCGCCTGGCTGGACGACCGCAAGTGGGCCTACGTCCGCCTCGAGGGCCGCGCCTTCGGTGACGTCCCGCTGAACCTGGAGTACAAGCTCGAGGTCTGGGACTCCCCGAACTCCGCGGGCGTCATCATCGACGCCCTGCGCGCCGCGAAGATCGCCAAGGACCGCGGCATCGGCGGCCCGATCCTGTCGGCCTCCAGCTACTTCATGAAGTCCCCGCCGGTCCAGTACTTCGACGACGAGGCCCGCGACAACGTCGAGAAGTTCATCAAGGGTGAGGTCGAGCGCTAAGCGCTGACACAACTGCTCCTGCCAGGGCGTCGAGGGTCCCCGGGTTGCCCGCCCGGGGACCCTCCCCGTATGTGAGGCTGTGCCCCATGGCCGTCGTCCGTGATCTGCGCACTCTTCTGCGCTTCGCGAACTTCCGGCGCCTGCTCGCCGTGCGCCTGCTCTCCCAGGGCGCCGACGGCGTCTACCAGGTCGCACTCGCTGCCTACGTCGTCTTCTCGCCGGAGAAACAGACCTCGGCCACCGCGATCGCCTCCGCCATGGCGGTTCTGCTGCTCCCGTACTCCCTGGTGGGCCCCTTCGCAGGCGTCCTCCTCGACCGCTGGCGCCGCCGCCAGGTCTTCCTCTACGGCAACCTGCTGCGCGCCCTGTTGGCTTCGGCGACGGCCGTCCTGATCCTCAGTCACGCCCCGGACTGGCTCTTCTACGCTTCAGCGCTCTGCGTGACCGCCGTCAACCGCTTCGTCCTTGCGGGACTGTCCGCCGCACTGCCGCGCGTCGTCGACGCTGAGCGTCTGGTAATGGCCAACTCCCTTTCCCCGACCGCCGGTACGCTCTCCGCGACCGCGGGCGGCGGTCTCGCCTTCGTCGTACGGCTGGTGGTGGCGGACTCCGATGCCGCCGTGCTCCTGCTGGGCGCCTTCCTGTACCTGTGCGCGGCGCTCGCATCGCTGCGCCTGGCACCAGAACTGCTCGGGCCGGAGGCCGAATGGGTGCAGCCGAGACTGGCCACGGCACTCACCGGCACGGTCCGTGACCTGACGGCAGGTGTACGACACCTCGCCGCACCGCCGCGCCGGGAGGCCGCCTGGGCACTCGTCACGATGACCCTGATGCGGTTCTGCTACGGCGCGCTGCTGCTCATGCTGTTGATGCTGTGCCGGTACACCTTCGCCTCGACCACGGACGACGGACTGCGTCTGCTGGGGCTGGCGTTGGGGACTTCCGCCGCCGGCTTCTTCACGGCGGCCGTGGTGACGCCCTGGGCTGCGGGACACCTCGGACCGGGCCGCTGGATCGTGGTGTGCGCCGCGGGGGCCGCCGTCCTGGAACCTGCCCTCGGTCTTCCGTTCGCCACCGCTCCGATGCTGGTCGCCACATTCGTCCTCGGTCTCAGTACCCAGGGCGCGAAGATCGCGACAGACACGCTCGTGCAGTCCGCCGTGGACGACGGCTTCCGGGGCCGGATCTTCTCCGTCTACGACGTCCTGTTCAACGTCGCCTTCGTCAGCGCCGCGGCGGTGGCAGCGCTGATGCTGCCACCGGACGGCCGCTCCGTCCCGCTGGTGGTCACCGTCGCCGTTGTCTACGGGGCGGTTGCTGGGGCCATGGCCCGCGTTGAGCGCCGTTGACTGTCACATCAAGGCCACAGAGCCCCTCCGGGTTACAGGAGTGTCAGTGGCAGCCGGTAACTTTCCTGGGTCTTACGCGGCACTTATGTCGGCCGCTCACCAACTCTTCAGGGGGACCCTCAAGTGACCACTCCGCCCCAGGGCCAGAACCCGTTCGCACAGGGCCAGCAGCCCTACGGCCAGCCCCAGGGCCAGGCACCGTACCCGCCACAGGGCTCGGCACCGTACCCGCCCCAGGGCGGCTACCCGCAGCAGCCGGGTCAGTCCGGGTTCCCCCAGCAGGCCACCGCACCGTACGCACCAATTCCTCCGCAGCGGCCGAAGCGCGGCATCAAGCAGTACCTGCGCATTGGGGTGGTCATTGTCGCCCTCATAGCCGCCGGGGTCGGCTACTTCGCGAGCCGCCATGACCCCGACACCGCCAACGTCGGCGACTGCATGAGCATCAGCAACCCGGAGAGCACCACCGACCCGGGCCTGAAGGTCGTGGACTGCAGCAGCTCGAAGGCCCAGTACAAGGTCGCCCAGAAGAAGAGCGACGACTCCGGCTGCGACCGCACCAAGTACGCCCAGTACACGGAGACCGGCAGGAGCGACTTGACCCTCTGCCTCACGCCGTACTCCGCCAACTAAGGGTTTACCCACACGCCTCGGCCGGTGTTTCACGTGAAACACCGGCCCACCGCGCGTCCCGGGGTCATGTTTCACGTGAAACATGACCCCGTTTCACAGCCTCAGCTCTGCTCAGCCCACCATTGCTTGAGTGCCGCCACCGCCGCACCATGCTCCATCGGCCCGTTCTCCAGCCGTAGCTCCAGCAGGAACTTGTACGCCTGGCCGATGGCCGGCCCCGGGCCGATTCCCAGGATCTCCATGATCTGGTTGCCGTCGAGGTCGGGACGGATCGCGTCCAGTTCCTCCTGCTCCTGGAGCTGGGCGATGCGCTGCTCCAGACCGTCGTACGCCCGCGACAGCGCCGCCGCCTTGCGCTTGTTCCGCGTCGTGCAGTCCGAGCGGGTCAGCTTGTGGAGGCGGTCGAGGAGTGGGCCGGCGTCTCGGACGTAGCGACGGACCGCCGAGTCCGTCCACTCACCGGTGCCGTAGCCATGGAAACGCAGGTGGAGTTCGACCAGACGTGAGACGTCCTTCACCAGCTCGTTGGAGTACTTGAGAGCCGTCATACGCTTCTTGGTCATCTTCGCCCCGACCACCTCGTGGTGGTGGAACGAGACCCGGCCGTCCTGCTCGAAGCGGCGGGTGCGCGGCTTGCCGATGTCATGCAGCAGCGCGGCCAGGCGAAGAGTCAGGTCCGGGCCGTTCTCCTCCAGCGCGATCGCCTGTTCCAGGACGATCAGCGTGTGCTCGTAGACGTCCTTGTGCCGATAGTGCTCGTCACGCTCCAGCCGCAGGGCCGGCAGCTCTGGCAGCACATGGTCCGCGAGACCGGTCTCGACCAACAGCGTCAGACCCTTGCGCGGGTTCGCGGACAGGATCAGCTTGTTCAGCTCGTCCCGTACCCGCTCGGCCGAGACGATCTCGATCCGGCCGGCCATCTCCTTCATGGCCGTCACGACCTCAGGGGCCACTTCGAAGTCGAGCTGCGCTGCGAAGCGTGCGGCCCGCATCATCCGCAGCGGATCGTCGGAGAAGGACGCCTCAGGAGTCCCTGGGGTACGAAGGACGCGTGCAGCGAGGTCGTCCCGTCCGCCGTGCGGGTCGATGAACTTCTTCTCCGGAAATGCGAGGGCCATCGCATTGACGGTGAAGTCACGACGGACGAGGTCTTCCTCGATGGAGTCGCCGTACGACACCTCAGGCTTGCGCGAGGTGCGGTCGTAGGCCTCCGACCGGTAGGTCGTCACCTCGATCTGGAAGCCATCCTTCTGAGCCCCCACCGTGCCGAAGGCGATGCCCACCTCCCACACGGCATCCGCCCACGGGCGGACGATCTTGAGTACGTCCTCGGGGCGGGCGTCGGTCGTGAAGTCGAGGTCATTGCCGAGCCGGCCGAGCAGCGCGTCCCGGACCGAGCCGCCGACCAGGGCCAGCGAGAACCCGGCCTCCTGGAAACGGCGGGCGAGGTCATCGGCGACAGGATCCACCCGCAGCGGTTCACTCGACACGCGGCGCGGCTCCTGGCTCGGGGCACTGAGGCTGGCTTCGTTGGCGTTCGGCACAACAGAAGAGGGTACGTGGCCCGGGCGGCCGCAAGCGCCCCCATTAAACGTCCACGGACACCTCAGTAGAGACGTGCACAAAGTCCACTCTTGAGGCATGCAGGTCGCGCTTCTCTTTATACGTGCAGATAAAGGACAGGACGGTACTGGATCCCGATCTTGTGCGGCAGTCCGCGGCACTTCCCCTCAGCGCGCATCGTTACCATGCGTGGACGCACATTCCGACGACCACTGACGATGACGAGGGACGGACGAGCGCGTGGCCGAGGCGGCAGACTTCCAGGGGACGAATCCCTCACCTGCCCGCCGGTGGCTGCGGCGCACCGGAGCACTGCTCGCAGGAGCGCCTCTGCTGGCCGGTCTGCTCCAGCTGCCCTCCGCGGCTTCCGCGAACGCGGCTGGTCAGACCTCCTTGCAGGACGCCTCAGGCTCGGGCTCGGTGGCCGTCGCCCTCGACTCGCTCACTCCCTCCGTCCCCACGGACGGGGACACGCTGACCGTGTCGGGCACCGTGACCAACAACAGCAAGCAGACGGTCACGGGCGCCCATGTGGGACTGCGCGTGGGGCGTCAGCTCAACACCCGCTCGGCCGTCGAGGACGTCGCCCAGGACAGTGGCAGCCTCCAGCGCGCCACCGGCTCGGAGATCGGCGGCAAGTACACAGAGAAGTTCTCCCAGCTCACTCCAGGGGTTGCTGAGCCCTTCAGTATCTCCGTGCCGGTCGACAAGCTGAACCTCGGTGACGACGGGGTCTACCAGTTCGCCGTCTCGCTGTCCGGCCAGACTGCCGCGCAGCCGTGGGACCAGGTCCTCGGCATCCAGCGGACCTTCCTGCCCTGGCAGCCCGACGAGGCCGGCACCAAGACGAAGACGACGTTTCTGTGGCCGCTGGTGTCCACCGTCCACATGACGGCGGAGACGGGATCGAACGAGCAGCAGACACCGGTCTTCCTCAATGACGACCTCGCCAAGGAGATCTCCCCGGGCGGCCGACTGGACGAGATGCTCTCCCTGGGCGAGAGCCTCGACGTCACATGGGTGATCGACCCGGACCTGCTGGCCTCGGTCGACGCGATGACCCGCAACTATCGCGTCCGGGCCGCCGGCAACAGCACCACGGCGGGCACGCACCAGGCGGTCGCCAAGCAGTGGCTCGCCGAGCTGCAGAAGGCGGTGGCCGACAAGGAGGTCGTCGCGCTGCCCTTCGCCGACCCGGACCTCGCCTCCCTCGCCCACAACGGCACGAGTGTGACCGGTTCGCTGAGCCACCTCAAGGAGGCCACCGACGTCGTCGCCAACACGGTGGAGCCGATCCTCCACGTGAAACCGAGCACGGATTTCGCCTGGCCCGTGGACGGCGCCGTCGACCCGTCGATCGTGAAGGTCGCCACCTCCGCAGGCGCCGACCAGATCATCGCGCGCAGCGACAGCCTCCAGGAGACCGGCACCCTGTCCTACACCCCCTCCGCAGCACGCCCGATCGGCGGCGGCACCACGGCGGTGGTCGCGGACGCCCGCATGTCAAAGGCCTTCGAGGGCGACCTCACGAAGGCCTCCGACAGCACGCTCGCCGTGCAGCAGTTCCTTGCCCAGAGCCTCGAGCTCAACCTGCAGACGAACCAGCAGCGCAACATCGTCGTCGCTCCGCAGCGCATGCCGACGACCCACCAGGCCCAGGCCATGGCGGACGCGCTGTCGGCCCTGGAGGGCGGCAACTGGTCGGAGGTCCAGAAGCTCACGTCGGCCGCCCATGCCAAACCGGACCCGGATGCCACGACGAAGGTGCCGTCGACGTCCGCGTATCCGTCCTCGCTACGCAAACAGGAGCTGCCGCGCTCGGCCTTCGAGGAGATCGCGACCACACAGGACGAACTCGACAACTTCAAGGTGATCCTCAGCGACGAGTCCCGCGTGGTGACCCCCTTCGGGCGCGCCATGAACCGCGGGATGTCCACGTCGTGGCGGGGCGGCGCGGCCGCAGCGGCGAGCTTCCGCAGTGACGTCGACAACCACCTCACCGATCTGACCGGCCAGGTCAAGCTGATCGACAAGTCCGACACCAAGCTCTCCGGACGCAGCGCCACCATCCCAGTGACCGTCCAGAACAATCTGGTACAGGGTGTTCAGCACCTGACGCTGCGCCTCACCTCGACGAGCCCCACCCGCCTCCAGATCGGCGGTCACGCCTACCAGGAGCAGCCGGTCACGGTCTCCGGCGGGCACAGCCAGACGGTGAAGTTCACCACGTCGGCCAAGGCCAACGGCCAGGCCACGGTGGTCGCCCAGCTGTACACGGAGGACGGACAGGAATACGGTCACGCCGTCACCTTCGACGTCAAGGTGACCGAGTTCACGGCCACCGTGATGCTGGTCATCGGCGGCGGCTTCCTCCTGCTCGTCCTCGCCGGCTTCCGGATGTACACGCAGCGCAAGCGCGCGGCCGCCCGTGAGGCCGAGGAGGGCGGTCCCGACGAGCCCGCCGAGGGACCGAAGAACCCCGAGGGCCCCGAAGACCGTCTCAAGGAGGAGTCCGGCACCGACGCCCGGGCAGACGACCCTGAGCAGCCGAGTGACCCGACACCGGACACCGCACCGGAAATCACCGACCCGTCCGGCACGGGTGAGAGAGTGGACCGTTGAGGATGTCGTGGCCGGTGGGCCCGGGACGATGAGGTGGGGTAACCATGAACGCGCCGTACGACGGTGACCGCGGCCAGGCCGCGGGCAGCTCGGGCCTCCCCGAGGGCCCGCTGCCCGAGCACGGCCAGGTACCGCCGCAGCCCCCCGCGGACATGTACCTCCAGGACGCCTACGACCAGGACCCCTACCGGGCTCAGGACCTCTCCGCGCAGGACCCGGTCGCCGAGGCCCTCTACGACCGTGCCGCACACCCCCCGCCGCCCCCGGAGACCTACCAGCCGCAGCAACCGCTGTACGCCCAGCCGCCTCAGTCCCCGTACGCCCCCGACTCCCGGGTCTGGGCCCAGACGCCGGCGCCGGAGCCGGACGGCCCGAGCCAGTACCTGCCGTACGGCGACGACCCCCGCACCACCCAGTACGTGGGCGTCGACGACCTGGTCACCCAGGCGGGCGAGGAACGCCAGGAGCCGGACGCGTTCGCGCATCTCTTCCGGGACCAGCAGCAGAACGGCGGATACCCCCCGTCGGATCCCCCCTCCGTGCCCGGCCCGGCGGCCGCGCCCGGCGCGTCCTCGCCGACCGCGACCGACCAGACCATGAACCTCGGCACCACCCCGCCCGCGGCCCCGGTGCCCCCAGCAGCTCCTGTGACCCCGGCGAAGAAGGGCGGGGGCCTGCTCAAGTCGAGCGCCGTGATGGCCGCGGGCACGATGGTCTCCCGCCTCACCGGCTTCATCCGCTCCGCACTGATCGTCTCGGCGCTGGGCGTCGGTCTGCTCGGTGACACCTTCCAGGTCGCCTACCAGCTGCCCACGATGATCTACATCCTGACCGTCGGAGGCGGCCTCAACTCGGTGTTCGTGCCGCAGCTCGTGCGCGCCATGAAGGAGGACGAGGACGGCGGCGAGGCCTACGCCAACCGTCTGCTGACCCTGGTCATGGTGGCGCTGGGCGCCCTCACGGTCCTCGCTGTCCTCGGCGCACCGCTCCTGATCCGCCTGCTGTCGGACTCGGTGGCCAGCGACCCGGCGGCCAACGAGGTGGGCGTCACCTTCGTCCGCTACTTCCTGCCCTCGATCTTCTTCATGGGCGTCCATGTGGTGATGGGGCAGATCCTCAACGCCCGCGGGAAGTTCGGCGCCATGATGTGGACGCCGGTCCTGAACAACATCGTCATCATCGTGACGCTCGGCATGTTCATGTGGGTGTACGGCACAGCGGCCGACTCCGGCATGAAGGTCACCAACATCCCGCCGGAGGGCCAGCGGCTCCTCGGCATCGGTGTGCTGCTCGGCCTCGTCGTCCAGGCGCTGGCGATGATCCCGTACCTGCACGAGACCGGGTTCCGGCTGCGGCTGCGGTTCGACTGGCGGGGCCACGGCCTCGGCAAGGCCGTGACGCTCGCCAAGTGGACCGTCCTGTTCGTCCTCGCCAACCAGGCCGGCGCGATCGTCGTCTCGCAACTGTCCACCTCGGCCGGCAAGGCCTCACCCGTCGACGGCACCGGCTTCGCCGCCTACGCCAACGCCCAGCTGATCTGGGGCCTGCCGCAGGCCATCATCACCGTCTCCCTGATGGCGGCCCTGCTGCCCCGCATCTCACGCTCGGCGGCGGAGGACGACAGCGGCGCCGTCCGCGACGACATCTCCCAGGGTCTGCGCACCACGGCCGTCGCCATCGTGCCGATCGCCTTCGGTTTCCTCGCCCTCGGCATCCCGATGTGCACGCTGATCTTCGGCTCCTCCGGTATCAGCGAGGCCACCAACATGGGCTTCATGCTGATGGCGTTCGCCCTCGGCCTGATCCCGTACTCCGTGCAGTACGTCGTCCTGCGCGCGTTCTACGCCTACGAGGACACCCGGACGCCCTTCTACAACACGGTCATCGTGGCCGCGGTCAACGCGGGTGCCTCGGCGCTGTGTTACGTCGCCCTGCCGCCCCGCTGGGCCGTCGCCGGCATGGCCGCCTCGTACGGCCTCGCCTACGCGATCGGCGTCGGCGTCGCCTGGAACCGGCTGCGCAAGCGGCTGGGCGGCGACCTGGACGGCGCCCGCGTTCTGCGGACGTACGCCAGGCTCTGCATCGCCTCGGTGCCCGCAGCGACCCTCAGCGGCGCGGCCTGCTACGAGATCGGCCACACGCTCGGCCAGGGCGTCGTCGGATCCCTCGCGGCCCTGCTGGCCGGCGGCGCGGTCCTGCTCGGGATCTTCTTCCTGGCCGCCCGAAAGATGCGCATCGAGGAGCTGAACTCACTGGTCGGCATGGTCCGCGGGCGTCTGGGGCGCTGACGCGGGGGTACGCGCACAACCATCGTCCGCCACCGCGTGTCGTGCATAGCGGCGGACTGTGGGCACAATTGGTTTCGGCGTCGGACAGCGCGCACGGGTGTTGGCCGGCGCGCATCGAATGGGGAGGCAGGAACGACGGTGGCGGAACGGAGCACGGCTGCCGTCGACGTGGCAGACAACAGCGGCGACCAACCGCTGACCGCAGAGGCGGACCAGTCCACGGCCGACGGGGTGGCCCAGAACCGGGAGCGGGACACGGAGATCGACGAGGCACAGGGGAGTGGCGGGACAGAAGGTCCCGGAAAGGCCTCACCACCCGAGCTGCACAGCGGCCACAAACTCGCCAGACGGTACCGGCTCGAGGAGTGCGTCACCCGTCTGGACGGATTCAGCAGTTGGCGTGCCGTGGACGAGAAGCTTCGCCGCGCCGTCGGAGTCCACATCCTGCCGGCGGACCATGCACGGGCACGTTCGGTGCTGGCCGCGGCCCGCTCCTCGGCGCTGCTCGGTGATCCCCGCTTCGTCCAGGTGCTGGACGCGGTCGAGGAGAACGACCTCGTCTACGTCGTCCACGAGTGGCTGCCCGACGCCGCCGAGCTGACCACGCTGCTCGCCTCCGGTCCGCTGGAGCCGCACGACGCCTACCAGATGGTCAGCCAGATCGCCTCCGCGATGGCTGCAGCGCACCGCGAGGGCCTGGCCCATCTGCGGCTGAACCCCAACGCCGTGCTGCGTACCTCCAGCGGCCAGTGGCGCATCCGTGGCCTCGCCGTGAACGCCGCGCTGCGCGGCATCAGTTCGGACACCCCGCAGCGCACCGACACGGAGTCCGTCGGCGCGCTCCTGTACGCGGGGCTCACCCAGCGCTGGCCGTACGAGAACGACGCGTACGGTCTGGCGGGCCTGCCCAAGGACGTCGGTCTGATCGCCCCCGACCAGGTGCGGGCCGGTGTCCACCGCGGTCTGTCCGAGCTGGCCATGCGCGCACTCGCCAACGACGGGGCGACTGCCTCCCGCCACGAATCCGCGTGCACCACGCCGGAGGAACTGGTGAAGGCGATCGGCGAGATGCCCCGCATCCGCCCGCCGGAGCCCACGTTCACCGCGCCGCCGGAGTACCAGCGCACCACGTATCAGCAGGGCACGTACGGCCGCCCCGCACCGCACCCGGGCGCCACTCAGCCGGTGCCGGCTCCCCCGGCCCCGCTGCAGAGCCGTACCGGCAAGGCGCTGAAGTGGGCCGTCTCAGCTCTCCTCATCGCGGCTCTGGGCCTCGGCAGCTGGCAGCTCGCGGACGCACTCATGGACAGCAGCAACAAGTCCGACGACACGAACAAGACGCAGACGAACGACGGGGGCGACAAGAACAGCGCCGCGCCCAAGCCGACCAAGGCCCTCCAGATCCAGAGGGCCCAGGAGTACGTCGCCACGGGTGACGCCCAGCACCCCAACGACGTCGACAAGACGTACGACAACAACAGCTCCACGTACTGGCGTACCGCCAGCTACAAGGACGGCCCGGACATGAAACCGGCCTTCAAGCCCGGTGTCGGCATCGTCTACGACTTCGGCTCGCAGCAGGAGGTCTCCGCCGCTTCGATAGGGCTCCTGTTCGGCGGCGACCACACGACGGTCACGCTCTACGCGACGGACTCCTTGAGTTCGTCGGTTCCGCTGACTTCCATGACGAAACTGGGATCCGTGACGACCTCCGGCACGTCTGCCAGGGTGACAGTCGCCAAGCCGGTGAAGAGCCGGTATGTACTGGTGTGGTTCACGGCAATGCCATACGCGCCGGTGGACTCATACAGCGACTCGGGCTACAAGCAGGCAGTGACGGACCTGAAGTTCACCGGCTGAAAACTCACCGCATCCCAGGGGAGGGGGTTCGATGGCAGATGACACCGCATACGGCGACGCAAGCGATCAGGACCTCCTGGCCCGCCATGTAGAGGGCGACCCGGACGCCTTCGGTGAGCTTGTGCGGCGTCATCGTGACCGGCTGTGGGCGGTGGCCCTGCGGACCCTGGGGGACCGGGAGGAGGCCGCTGACGCCGTTCAGGACGCCCTGGTGTCCGCCTACCGGGCCGCCCACACCTTCCGGGGGCAGTCAGCCGTCACGACATGGCTGCACCGGATCACGGTGAACGCCTGCCTCGACCGCGCCCGCAAGGCCGCCTCACGCAAGACCTCTCCGGTCGACGACACCGAGCGGCTGGAGCAACTGCTGGAGCCGCACGAGGAGGCATCAGCTCCCGCAGAGCGCAACGATCTGCACCGGCAGCTGCTGGAGGCTCTCGGCACCTTGCCGCCCGACCAGCGCGCCGCCCTCGTCCTGGTGGACATGCAGGGATACCCGGTCGCCGAAGCCGCCCGCGTGCTCGATGTCCCCACCGGCACGGTGAAGAGCCGCTGCGCCCGTGGCAGAGCCAGACTCCTGCCGCTCCTCACCCATCTCCGGCCGGAAAACGCCGGTGGCCCCAACGAACAGGGCGAGGGGCGGAACCGGACCCAGGGGACATCCGTCCCACCGGCAGCGGGGCCGCCGACTGCCGGTCCACGCGACAGAGGGCCGGATACCGGGCCAAGCGATTCAGCTGCTGTGAAGGGCGGAGGTGGGCGAGCGTGACATCCACGACCGACATGGCCGGACACCCGGACGTCGCCGAGATCTCCGACCTCACCGAGGGGCTGCTTCCGCCGTCCCGGACTGCCGACGTACGACGGCACCTGGACGAGTGCGAGCTCTGCGCGGACGTCTACGCGTCGCTGGAGGAGATCCGAGGACTGCTCGGTTCGGTGCCGGGTCCGACCCGCATGCCCGCCGATGTCGCAGGCCGGATCGATGCCGCTCTCGCGGCCGAGGCGCTGCTGAACGCGACGGCTCCCGATGTCACGGACGCCCCGGCGCTCGTCGGTGCGTCCCGTGTCGCGGACGACGCCGGTGACAGCGCGCGTGTTTCACGTGAAACATCGGCAACGGCAGACCGTCCCGCGGGACATTCCCGTGCCTCCACCACCGGACCGGGTCGCAAGCAGCGCAAGCGGGGAGGCCGCCGCAGGATCGCCATCCTGGGCACCGTCTTCACAGTCGCCGCACTGGGTTTCGGTTCGGTCCTGCTGACATCGCTGAACGACGGGAAACCGCCCGCTTCCGGGGCCCAGAGCCAGAAGCCCACCACCGCGGACACGTTCTCGGAGGCCAAGCTGGAGGCCCAGGTCGCCGGTCTCCTCAAGACCCAGGATTCGGGCAACGGCTCCCATGCTCCGCACAGTCTTGGCGTGGAGGGCGGGAGCAACCAGCCCAAGATTTACAAGGAGCCCACGGTCCCCGACTGCGTCCGCAACGGCATCGGGCGCACCGATCCGGCGCTCGCAGCGAAGGAAGGCATCTACAAAGGCACGGACGTCCTGCTCGTGGTCATGTCCGACGCCTCCGCCGGCAACAAGGTGACCGCATACATCGTGGATGCGAGCTGTGTGAGTCATGCGTCCGCCGCCAAGGCGAAGGTTCTCCTGACGCACTCCTACTCCCGTCCCTGAACGCACGCGCTTCGTCTCTGTCGTGCGTGGTATCCCGTACCGTGTCGCGTCTCTGTGTGCCCGGACACAGTGGGAATGCGCGCCCCTTAGGATCCGTTGGGTGGGGTGAGAGCTCTGAGAGGGGCTCCCCCGGTCCGACGACGCAGTCCAGAGACGAGGAAACAAGCCGTGAGCGACGTTCGTAACGTGATCATCATCGGCTCCGGGCCCGCCGGCTACACGGCGGCGCTCTACACCGCGCGCGCGTCGCTGAAGCCGCTCGTGTTCGAGGGCGCCGTCACCGCCGGTGGCGCGCTGATGAACACCACCGACGTGGAGAACTTCCCCGGTTTCCCGGACGGCATCATGGGCCCCGAGCTCATGGACAACATGCGCGCCCAGGCCGAGCGCTTCGGTGCCGAGCTCGTCCCGGACGACGTCGTCTCCGTCGACCTGACCGGAGAGATCAAGACCGTCACCGACACCGCCGGCACCGTGCACAGGGCAAAGGCCGTCATCGTCACCACCGGCTCCCAGCACCGCAAGCTCGGCCTGCCGAACGAGGACGCCCTCTCCGGCCGCGGTGTCTCCTGGTGTGCCACCTGTGACGGTTTCTTCTTCAAGGATCAGGACATCGCTGTGATCGGCGGCGGCGACACCGCGATGGAGGAGGCGACCTTCCTCTCCCGCTTCGCCAAGTCCGTGACGATCGTCCACCGCCGGGACACCCTGCGCGCCTCCAAGGCGATGCAGGAGCGGGCCTTCGCTGACCCGAAGATCAACTTCGTGTGGGACAGCGAAGTCGCCGAAGTCCAGGGCGAGCAGAAGCTCTCGGGTCTGAAGCTGCGCAACATCAAGACCGGCGAGCTCTCGGACCTGGCGGTCACCGGCTTGTTCATCGCGATCGGCCACGACCCGCGCACCGAACTCTTCAAGGGCCAGCTCGACCTCGACGAGGAGGGCTACCTCAAGGTCGCCGCTCCTTCCACCCGCACCAACCTGACCGGTGTCTTCGCCGCCGGTGACGTGGTCGACCACACCTACCGTCAGGCAATCACCGCCGCCGGTACCGGCTGCTCCGCCGCGCTCGACGCCGAGCGCTTCCTCGCCGCCCTTGCGGACGAGGAGCAGGCCGAGCCCGAGAAGACCTCTGTCTGACCTCCATCCGCCCCACGCACCAACCAGTTAAGGAGCCCGCCGTGGCCGGCACCCTGAAGAATGTGACCGACGACTCCTTCGAGCAGGACGTCCTCAAGAGCGACAAGCCCGTACTGGTGGACTTCTGGGCCGCCTGGTGCGGCCCGTGCCGCCAGATCGCGCCGTCTCTCGAGGCGATTGCCGCCGAGTACGGCGACAAGATCGAGGTCGTCAAGCTCAACATCGATGAGAACCCGGGTACGGCCGCCAAGTACGGCGTCATGTCCATCCCGACGCTGAACGTCTACCAGGGTGGCGAGGTCGCCAAGACCATCGTCGGTGCGAAGCCGAAGGCCGCGATCGTCCGCGACCTTGAGGACTTCATCGCCGAGTAGCCGACGAAGCCGTCGAGTCGGCGGTGGATGTTTCACGTGAAACACGGATGGGCCAACCCGGAAGGGTTGGCCCATCTGCTTGTCCGGACGCTCTTCACAGCGGCCTCAGCACCGGCTCCTTCTGCACGGCCCCCAGCAGCCGGTCGAGCGCCATCTCCACGTCTTCCTTCCAGGACAGCGTCGTCCGCAACTCCAGCCTCAGACGGGGGTAAGTCGAGTGAGCGCGGACCGTCTTGAAGCCCACGGCCAGAAGATGGTCTGCCGGCAGGACACACGCGGGTTCCTTCCACCGTGCGTCTCCGAAAGCCTCGATTGCCTTGAAGCCCCGCCGCAGCAGATCCTTGGCGACCGTCTGGACCATGACCCGCCCGAGCCCCTGCCCCTGATAGCCCGGCATGATGAACGCAGTCATCAGCTGCACTGCGTCGGACGCAACGGGACTCGTGGGGAAGGCCGTGGAGCGGGGAACGTAGGCCGGAGGGGCGTACAGGACGAAGCCCACCGGTACGTCGTCGACGTAGACGACCCGGCCGCAGGACCCCCAGTCCAGCAGGACCGCGGAAATCCACGCTTCCTTCTCCAGTGCGGACGTGCCCGCTTTTACCGCGGCCTCACCGCTGACTGGGTCCAACTCCCAGAAGACACACGCGCGACAGCGGCTGGGAAGGTCCTGAAGGTTGTCCAGCGTGAGCGGTACGAGCCGACGCCCCATGAAGCCTGTTCCTCGCTTCCTTCGCCCGCAGCGCCGCGGGCGGATGTCAGAGCGCTCCGTTCCCTCAGCAGGCTGCCGACGAAGCCGCCGACCGCGCCCAGTCCGAGACCTGCGCTCACGAGTCCGGTGCGGCTCAGCGTTCGCATGGCCGCTGCCTCCCTCTCAGAGGTACTGCCAGGTGGATGCGCCATACCCGAACGCATCGTATCCACGAAGCGATTCCGTCGATACTGCCTGAAAGCAAAGAGCGGGCCGTGTTCCGGTACACACCGGACACGGCCCACTCTGTCGGCCCAACGAGCGAAACCGCCCGTCGGCCGCAGGCTGTCTAGGCCTCGAGATCCTCGGAATCGTCCTCCAGGAGGCTCTTCTGCAGGACCGGTCCTTCGCCGGGAGCAAGGCTGCTGAGGATCCGCTCGAGGTCCTCCATGGAGGCGAACTCGACGGTGATCTTGCCCTTCTTCTGCCCCAGGTCCACCTTCACGCGTGTCTCGAAACGGTCCGAGAGACGGGTCGCGAGGTCGGTCAGCGCCGGAGAGACTCGCGCGCCGGCCCGCGGGCCCTTGGACCGCTGGGCCGTCTGCGGCCGCGACCCCATCAGGGTCACGATCTCCTCGACGGCTCGCACGGACAGCCCCTCGGCCACGATCCGGTGGGCCAGCCGGTCCTGCTCCTCCGAGTCCTCGACGGAGAGCAGCGCCCTCGCATGACCGGCGGACAGGACCCCGGCAGCCACCCGGCGCTGGACCGCCGGCGAGAGCTTCAGCAGCCGCAGCGTGTTGGAGACCTGAGGGCGGGAACGACCGATCCGGTCGGCCAACTGGTCGTGCGTGCAGTTGAAGTCCTTCAGGAGCTGGTCGTAGGCAGCAGCTTCTTCCAGCGGGTTCAGCTGCGCCCGGTGCAGGTTCTCCAGCAGGGCATCCAGGAGGAGCTTCTCGTCCTCCGTGGCTCGCACGATCGCCGGGATCGTGTCCAGGCCGGCCTCACGGCAGGCCCGCCAGCGACGCTCGCCCATGATGAGCTCGTAGCGGGCGGGGCCCAACTGCCGTACGACAACCGGCTGGAGGAGGCCCACCTCCTTGATGGAGGTGACGAGTTCCTGCAGCGCGTCCTCGTCGAAGACCTCACGCGGCTGGCGCGGGTTCGGCGTGATCGCGTCGAGAGGAAGCTCCGCGAAGTGGGCGCCCACAGGAGACGCCGGCGCCTCCGCGACGCCGTTCAGCGACGGCTCCTCCGTTTCATGTGAAACAGGCGGCAGCGTTGTCACCTTCGCCGCGGCCACGCCCCGGTCGGTGGTCAGCACCGGCACCGCCGACGGCGACGCAGAACCTGCGCCCCCCATCGCGGCCGGAGCCGGTGTCTTCTCCGTCGGGGCAGCAGGGATCAGCGCGCCGAGACCACGGCCCAAACCCCTCCGTCGCTCGCTCACTGAATCCCCTCCACCATGCTTGGATCACTCTGGGCACCGATGTGGGCATGCGGCGCGTCGTAGGACACACCCACGCCCTTCAGCGCGATTTCTCGTGCCGCCTCAAGATAAGACAGGGCACCGCTCGATCCCGGATCGTAGGTCAGCACCGTCTGCCCGTAACTCGGAGCCTCGGAGATGCGGACCGAGCGGGGAATGCTCGTCCGCAGCACCTCGTCACCGAAGTGGCTGCGCACCTCGTCCGCGACCTGGGACGCGAGGCGCGTCCGACCGTCGTACATGGTGAGCAAGATCGTCGATACATGCAGCGTGGGGTTGAGGTGCCCCCGGACCAGGTCGACATTGCGCAGCAGCTGGCCCAGGCCCTCCAGCGCGTAGTACTCGCACTGGATGGGGATGAGAACCTCCGCGCCGGCCACCAGCGCGTTGACCGTCAACAGGCCGAGCGAAGGGGGACAGTCAATCAGGATGTAGTCCAGCGGCTGCTCATAGGCCTGGATGGCCCGCTGCAGTCGGCTCTCCCGTGCCACCAGGGACACCAGCTCGATCTCCGCACCGGCGAGATCGATCGTGGCGGGTGCGCAGAAGAGACCCTCGACATCGGGGACCGGCTGGACGACCTCCGCGAGAGGCTTGCTTTCGACCAGGACGTCGTAGATGGACGGGACCTCGGCGTGATGGTCGATCCCCAGCGCAGTCGATGCATTGCCCTGAGGGTCGAGGTCGATCACCAGGACACGGCCGCCGTGCAGGGCCAGGGAGGCGGCAAGATTGACGGTCGTCGTCGTCTTGCCGACACCGCCCTTCTGGTTGGCGACCACCATGACGCGTGTCTGCTCGGGCCGTGGCAGGCCCTCGCCTGCGCGGCCCAGAGCCTCCACCGCCAGTTGGGCAGCACGACCGATCGGAGTGTCGTCCATAGGAGGCGGTGTTTCACGTGAAACATCCTCCCCCATCGACTCGGTACGGGGACCGGGGACCGGATCGGTCATCGGTCCCGCGATGTTGGCGTCGGACCGCAAGGATTCACTCTCCTCGACTTCAGGCTCGCAATGAACAGAGCCTCCCATGTCTTCGGGGTCGTGAACCAGTGAGGCCTGTTGTTCTGTGGAGAAATCCACCTCTGTGGACAACTCGGCCCCCCTCACGGGGGACCGAATCTCGTCGGATACGGGTGCCTCTCCGAGTGAACCGAGAGGCTTACGGTCGCGGGGTTCGGCAGCGGCGCGGCCGCGGCTGATGATGCCGTGGAGCAGTGAGCGACGTTTCACGTGAAACACGATGCACAGCAGCGGTGGCCGAACTGTCGCGACACTCCGGCGTGCGTAGGTTTGGCAGCTTGTGTGGAGTACGTCTCGTCGTCAGGCCGGATCAGCGGCGCCGACGTGCGCGGCCCGCCCGTGCGGCCTTGGCCTTCTTCGCCGCGAAGCGGACACCGCCGGGGCTCTCCCCGACCTCGACCCGCACGACCGTGGACGGAGGATCCACCACTCCTTCACCCACATGCAGGATGGACGTCTCCACCGCACCCAGCTTACTGAGCGCCGTGGCCGCGCTCTTGAGCTCCTCCTCAGCGGTGTCACCCTTGAGCGCAAGCATCTCCCCGTACGGCCGCAGCAGCGGGATGCCCCACGTGGCCAGCCGGTCCAGCGGAGCCACGGCCCGCGCCGTCACCACATGCACCGACGGCACCTTGCCCATGACCTCCTCGGCACGGCCGCGGACGACCGTCACATGGTCCAGCCCGAGCAACTCCACGACCTCGGTGAGAAAGTTCGTACGCCGCAGCAACGGTTCCAGCAGCGTGATCTTCAGGTCCTCGCGGACCAGCGCCAGGGGAATGCCCGGCAGGCCGGCACCCGAGCCGACATCGCAGACCGTCACGCCCTCGGGCACGACCTCGGAAAGCACCGCGCAGTTCAGCAGATGCCGCTGCCACAGACGAGGCACCTCGCGCGGGCCGATCAGACCGCGTTGCACACCTGCCTCAGCGAGCAGCTCCGCATAGCGGACCGCGTCCGCGAAGCGATCGCCGAACACCGCACGCGCCTGCTCGGGCGCAGGGGGAAGCTCCGCTGCCTCCGTCACGGGGACCGTCCTTCCGTACCGCATCAGCGCACCGAGCGCCGAGACCACCAGAACTATCAGGCTGACAAAGCTCGGCCCCGCCTGCGCTACAGACGGGGCCGGAGGAACGTACGGACCGATCAGGCAGGGAGCACAACGACGAAGCGCTGCGGCTCCTCGCCCTCGGACTCGCTGCGCAGGCCCGCAGCCTTGACTGCGTCGTGCACGACCTTGCGCTCGAACGGCGTCATCGGCTTCATCTTGACGGGCTCGCCGGTGCTCCTGACCTCGGCGGCCGCCTTCGCACCCAGCTCGGAAAGCTCAGCGCGCTTCTTAGCACGGTAGCCGCCGATGTCCAGCATCAGCCGGCTGCGGTCCCCGGTCTCCCGGTGCACGGCCAGGCGCGTGAGCTCCTGCAGCGCCTCAAGCACCTCACCGTCACGGCCGACCAGCTTCTGCAGGTCTCGGCTGCCCGAGTCGCTGATGATCGAGACAGCGGCGCGGTCGGCCTCGACGTCCATGTCGATGTCGCCGTCGAGATCGGCGATGTCCAGCAGACCCTCGAGGTAGTCCGCCGCGATCTCGCCCTCCTGCTCCAGGCGGGTAAGGGTGTCTGCACCCTCGGCAGCGGCGGAGGTGGTGCCTTCCGTCACGGGATGGGCTCCTTCTTACTTCTTGGACGGGGACTTGGGGCGCTGCGGGCCCTTGCGCTGCCCGGACTGGGCCTTGCTGCGGGTACCGCCGCCGGGCTTCGGCTCGGCCTTCTTCGCAGCGGCGGAGGGCTTGGCGTCCTCCGGCTCGTCGGACTTGCTCAGCGACGTCTTCGGCTCGGAGTCGCCGGGCACCTTCGCACCACCGGACTGACGCTGGGCCTTGCTCTGCCGCTTGGGCTGCTGGCGCTTGGGGGCGGCGCTGCCGGTCGTCGTCGGCGTACCGTCCTCGGTCTGGACCGCCACGGCGCTGTCGCTCTGCACCACGGTGCCGTCGGTCTGGGCCGCGAGGCCCGCCTTGTTCAGACCGTTGATGAACTTGCGCTCGAACTCGTTGCGGTCGCGGCCCTTGGCGACGATCGCCTTGACGATCGTCTTCTCGCTGCGGCGACGGACCTTGCCGTGCTGCGTGACGTGCTTGCTCAGGCGCTCCAGGTAGGCGGCCTGGGCCTTGGAACCCGGGGTCGGGTTGTTGTGGATGACGTACATCTGCTGGCCCATGGTCCACACGTTGGTGGTCAGCCAGTAGACGAGGACACCGACCGGGAAGTTGATGCCGAAGACGGCGAACATGACCGGGAAGACGTACATCAGCATCTTCTGCTGCTGCATGAACGGCGTCTTCACCGTGGTGTCGACGTTCTTCGTCATCAGCTGGCGCTGCGTGTAGAACTGCGACGCCGACATCAGAACGATCATGATCGCCGTGACGACCCGCACATCGGTGATCTGCGCACCGAGCTGGGCCACCTTGTCGGCGCTGTCCGTGAACTTCGCGGCAAGCGGGGCACCGAAGATGTGCGCCTTACGGGCGCTGGCGAGCAGCTGATCGTCGATGACGCCGATCGTCTTGCCCGTCGCGATGCCGTTGAGCACGTGATACAGCGCGAAGAAGAACGGGGACTGCGCCAGGATGGGAAGGCACGAGGAGAGCGGGTTGGTACCCGTCTCCTTGTACAGCTTCATCATCTCTTCGGACTGGCGCTGCTTGTCGCTCTTGTAGCGCTCCTGGATCTTCTTCATCTCGGGCTGCAGCGTCTGCATCGCCCGGGTCGACTTGATCTGCTTCACGAAGAGCGGGATCAAGCAGATACGAATCAGGATCACCAGGGACACGATGGACAGGCCCCAGGCCCAGCCCGTGTCGGGACCGAAGATCTTCCCGTACATCGAGTGGAACTGGACGATGACCCATGAGACGGGTGTCGTGATGAAGCTGAAGAGGCTGGCAATCGTGTCCACTAATCATGCTCCTTGGGCATGGGACGAGGTCTCTGCGGCCGGGCTCGAAGGAAGATTCTCCTCGGTGGCCGGTTCGCCGGCGGAGGGCCCGCCCTTGCGTGCACGCCAGGCGCCACGCAGCATTTCGTGCCACCGCGGACGCTTGCGCGGCGGGACATGATCCACACCGCCCAGCGACCACGGATTGCACCGCAGGATGCGCCACGCGGTGAGCGCAGTGCCCTTGATCGCACCATGCCGGTCGATGGCCGTGTAGCCGTAGTGGGAACACGACGGGTAGTACTTGCACACCGGCCCGAGCAGCGGACTGATCGTCCACTGGTACAGCTTGATCAGAGCCAGCAGCGGGTACTTCATCGCGCGCCCCCTCCCAGCAGCCGCTCGATGGCGGCATCCAGGTCTCGGGCCAGTTGTGCATGGTCGGCGTCGCCCGCACCGGGCAGCGCTCGTACGACTACCAGGCTACCGGGGGGCAACAGGGCGACTCGGTCACGCATCAGGTGGCGCAGTCTGCGCTTGACCTTGTTGCGTACCACCGCACCACCCACGGCTTTGCTCACGACGAAACCCGCACGCGTCGGGGGAGCGCTCTCCCCAGGCGCGTGCGGGTCCGTGGCACCGCTACGAAGATGGACGACGAGGGAAGGGCGTCCGGCCCGGCGCCCCCGTCGTACCGCGGTCGCGAAGTCCTCGCGCCGCCTCAGCCGGTTCTCGGTGGGCAGCACGACGGCATGACCTGACCGGGATCAGGCGGACAGGCTGGCGCGACCCTTGCTGCGGCGGTTCGCCAGAATCGCGCGGCCGGCACGGGTGCGCATCCGCAGGCGGAAGCCGTGGGTCTTGGCGCGACGACGGTTGTTCGGCTGGAAGGTGCGCTTGCTCACTCGGGGGCTCCAGAAATCAATCGGTAGTGGCGGGGTGCCGTCCTGGCTGTCACCGTGCGCCCACGAGTAGCTCGCAGTAACGCCCGAGTGCACCGCTTCCCGATCACCCAAATGATCTGTGCCCATCGGAGGCAGGCGGCAGCAGCCATCGACAACTCGACCTGGTTACGGTACGCGGGGCTACGCCATCCGGTCAAACCAGCGGTCACTGGGAGACACTATCCACAGCCTGGGGACAACAACTTGAACCGCACCCGTCGCCCTGACTACCGTGGCTGAACTCCGATTCGTTCCCTTGTACCTGCCCCACCCCATTTGAATCCCGACCCGTCCCACCATCACACGTTCGTGGGACCCGTGAGAGAGCGTGCCCTGTGGCTGACGTACCTGCCGATCTTGCCGCAGTGTGGCCACGAGTATTGGAACAACTTCTCGGCGAGGGCCGAGGGCAGGGCGTAGAGACAAAGGACGAGCACTGGATCCGGCGCTGCCAGCCACTCGCGCTGGTCGCCGACACCGCCCTGCTGGCCGTCCCGAACGAGTTCGCGAAAGGCGTGCTCGAAGGCCGCCTCGCCCCCATCGTCAGCGAAACCCTGAGCCGCGAGTGCGGCCGCCCGATCCGCATCGCGATCACCGTCGACGACTCCGCGGGCGATCCCCCCGCACCTCCGGCGCCCCCCGCCCGCCCCCAGCCGCGCTACGAGGAGCCCGAACTCCCCTCCGGGCAGTACGACGGCTACGGCCGCCACCGCGCGGGCGACCACCGGGTGAACCGCCCCGAGCAACTCCCCGGCGACCAGGGCGACCAGCTCCCCACCGCCCGCCCGGCCTACCCCTCGGAGTACCAGCGCCCCGAGCCCGGCGCCTGGCCGCGCCCGTCGCAGGACGAGTACAGCTGGCAGCAGCAGCGCCTCGGCTTCCCCGAGCGGGACCCGTACGCATCGCCGCCCCAGGACTCCTACGGCTCCCCGGCACAGGACTCGTACGCCCCGCCACCCCAGGACTACCGTCCGCAGTCGATGGAGCGCCCGCCGTACGAAGCGCAGCGACCCGACTACGCCCAACCGCGCCCGGACTACGACCAGCCGCGCCCCGACTACGACCAGCGCGACGCCCGCCGGGAACTGCCCGAGCAGCCCTCCGGCTCCGGGCACGTCCACCGCGGCGGCCCCGTCGGCTCTTCGCTGCCCGCCTCCAGCGGCGCACCCGGCCCGCTGGCCGCGAAGCCCGCGCCGGCCACCGGCCCCGGTGAGCCCACCGCGCGCCTGAACCCGAAGTACCTCTTCGACACGTTCGTCATCGGCGCATCCAACCGCTTCGCACACGCCGCCGCGGTCGCCGTCGCCGAGGCACCCGCGAAGGCGTACAACCCCCTGTTCATCTACGGGGAGTCCGGCCTCGGCAAGACCCACCTGCTGCACGCGATCGGGCACTACGCGCGCAGCCTCTACCCGGGTACACGTGTGCGTTATGTGAGCTCGGAGGAGTTCACCAACGAGTTCATCAACTCCATCCGCGACGGCAAGGGCGACAGCTTCCGCAAGCGGTACCGCGAGATGGACATCCTGCTCGTCGACGACATCCAGTTCCTCGCGGACAAGGAGTCGACGCAGGAGGAGTTCTTCCACACCTTCAACACGCTCCACAACGCCAACAAGCAGATCGTGCTCTCCAGCGACCGGCCGCCCAAGCAGCTGGTGACGCTGGAGGACCGGCTGCGGAACCGTTTCGAGTGGGGCCTGATCACCGACGTCCAGCCGCCCGAGCTGGAGACCCGCATCGCGATCCTGCGCAAGAAAGCGGTCCAGGAACAGCTCAACGCCCCGCCGGAGGTGCTGGAGTTCATCGCCTCCCGCATCTCGCGCAACATCCGCGAACTGGAGGGCGCGCTGATCCGCGTGACGGCGTTCGCGTCGCTCAACCGGCAGCCGGTGGACCTGGGCCTCACCGAGATCGTCCTCAAGGACCTGATCCCCGGCGGCGAGGACTCGGCCCCCGAGATCACCTCCACGGCCATCATGAGCGCGACCGCCGACTACTTCGGCCTCACCGTCGAGGACCTGTGCGGCACGTCACGAGGCCGCGCGCTGGTGACGGCCCGCCAGATCGCCATGTACCTGTGCCGGGAGCTGACGGATCTCTCCCTGCCGAAGATCGGCGCACTGTTCGGCGGCCGCGACCACACCACGGTCATGCACGCCGACCGCAAGATCCGCAATCTGATGGCCGAGCGACGCTCCATCTACAACCAGGTGACCGAGCTGACGAACCGCATCAAGAACGGCTGACAGCCACAGACGCACCTCGTCGAGGGCGCCCCGGGACACGCTCCCGGGGCGCCCTTCTTCATGCCGGGGATGCCCGCTGTTCGATTACCTGCCGAGTTACGGCCACTCTCCACAGATTCGTGAACTTTCTGCTGTCCACACCTTGGGGACCGCGAAGTTGTCCAGAGCACGATCCACAGGCGGCCGGTTGAAAAACCATCCAAGCAGCTCAAGGGGCTGTGGAACGGTGGACGAAGGATCTCCACAGACTGTGGACGGACAAGTGATCCACAAGCTGTGCACGAAGTTGTCCACCGACAACCCACAGGCTGGGCTTGATTGTCCCCAAGGAACGCCACCTTCTCCACAGCGCTGTCCACTGTTCGGCAACGTGACGCGCCTGATCACCGCGTCGAGTGAAAGGCGTCACACAAAGGTGCCGGGTTGAGCTGTGGGCAACGTGGGCAAAGCTGGGGACGGCGCTGGGGAGAACTCACCTCAGGCTGTGCACGGGATGTGCAGAACTTTCCGTTCTCCACAGATCTGCAAAGTTGTCCACTGTCTCCGCCCACAGGGGCGGTGGACAAAATCTTGCCTCTGAGCTGGGAAAACAGGGTTATCCACGGTTTCCACAGGCCCTACTACTACTCCCGACTAGAGAGAGCGAGAAGTTCGTTTCGAAGGGGGTCCTGTGCACAACTTGCCGTTCGGCTCCCTGCTGCCCCTCGTCACGACTTGACCCCGAGAGGCACCTACTGTCAGTGCCGTGCGTCAGACTGTTCCCCGGTGTCCTTCCCACCGCAGGGACCGACGACACCGAGACAGACGACGAAGCCAGGCAGGGCGAGAAGCGCCGGCAACAGCAGGAGGCGGCAACAGTGAAGATCCGGGTGGAACGCGACGTACTCGCGGAGGCAGTTGCCTGGGCGGCGCGCAGCCTCCCGGCCCGTCCGCCGGCGCCTGTCCTCGCCGGCCTCCTGCTGAAGGCCGAGGACGGTGCTCTGAGCCTGTCCAGCTTCGACTACGAGGTCTCCGCGCGTGTGTCCGTGGAGGCGGAGGTCGAGGAGGAGGGCACCGTCCTCGTCTCCGGCCGGCTGCTCGCCGACATCTCCCGCGCCCTCCCCAACCGGCCCGTAGAGATTTCCACAGACGGTGTACGGGCGACCGTGGTCTGCGGGTCCTCCCGATTCACACTCCACACCCTGCCTGTGGAGGAGTACCCGGCGCTGCCGCAGATGCCGAACGCCACGGGCACCGTCCCCGGTGAGGTCTTCGCCTCCGCGGCCGCCCAGGTGGCCATCGCGGCCGGCCGTGACGACACGCTGCCCGTCCTCACCGGTGTGCGCATCGAGATCGAGGGCGACACCGTGACCCTGGCCTCCACCGACCGCTACCGCTTCGCGGTCCGCGAGTTCCTGTGGAAGCCGGAGAACCCCGAGGCCTCCGCGGTCGCCCTGGTGCCCGCCAAGACGCTGCTGGACACCGCCAAGGCCCTCACGAGCGGTGACAGCGTGATCCTGGCGCTGTCCGGCTCGGGCGCGGGCGAGGGGCTGATCGGTTTCGAGGGCGCCGGACGGCGTACGACCACCCGCCTCCTCGAGGGCGACCTCCCGAAGTACCGCACGCTGTTCCCGACGGAGTTCAACACCGTCGCCGTCATCGAGACCGCCCCCTTCGTGGAGGCCGTCAAGCGTGTGGCCCTGGTCGCCGAGCGCAACACCCCGGTGCGGCTGAGCTTCGAGCAGGGCGTGCTGATCCTGGAGGCCGGCTCCAGTGACGATGCACAGGCTGTGGAACGTGTGGATGCGCAGCTGGAAGGCGACGACATCTCGATCGCCTTCAACCCGACGTTCCTCCTGGACGGCCTGAGCGCCATCGACTCGCCGGTGGCGCAGCTGTCGTTCACGACGTCCACCAAGCCCGCGCTGCTCAGCGGCAAGCCGGCGCTGGATGCCGAGGCGGACGAGGCCTACAAGTACCTGATCATGCCCGTGCGGCTCAGCGGCTGATCGCTCCCCTCAGGGAATCCGCAGGTCGGGGCGTACTTATGAGCGGGTATGCCCACAGGTGTGCGCGAGCGTCCGGGTTTAGGCTCGGACGCAGGTACGAACGTGCCCCACACGCCACACAGCAACCTAAGGAACAACTGATGGAGCTCGGTCTCGTCGGCCTCGGCAAGATGGGCGGCAACATGCGCGAGCGGATACGCCGCGCAGGCCACACCGTGATCGGATTCGACCGCAACCCGGACCTTGCCGATGTCCACAGCCTGGAAGAACTTGTGGGCAAGCTCAGCGGGCCCCGCGTGGTCTGGGTGATGGTCCCGGCCGGCGGTCCCACCCAGTCGACGATCGACGAGCTGGCCGAGCTCCTGGAGCCGGGAGACGTCGTCGTGGACGGCGGCAACTCCCGCTGGACGGACGACGAGAAGCACGCCGAGGAGCTGGCGGCCAAGGGCATCGGCTTCGTCGACTGCGGTGTCTCCGGCGGTGTCTGGGGCCTGGAGAACGGCTATGCGCTGATGTACGGCGGTGACGCGGAGAACGTCGCCAAGGTGCAGCCGGTCTTCGACGCGCTGAAGCCCGAGGGGACGTTCGGCGCGGTGCACGCCGGCAAGGTCGGTGCGGGACACTTCGCGAAGATGGTCCACAACGGCATCGAGTACGCGATGATGCAGGCCTACGCCGAGGGCTGGGAGCTGCTGGAGAAGGTCGACTCGGTCACAGATGTGCGCGAGGTCTTCCGGTCCTGGCAGGAGGGCACGGTCATCCGTTCCTGGCTGCTGGACCTCGCGGTGAACGCCCTCGACGAGGACGAGCACCTGGACAGGCTGAAAGGTTTTGCACAGGACTCCGGCGAGGGACGCTGGACTGTGGAAGCCGCCATCGACAACGCCGTGCCGCTGCCCGCGATCACGGCCTCCCTCTTCGCGCGGTTCGCGTCGCGTCAGGAGGACTCTCCGCAGATGAAGATGATCGCGGCGCTGCGGAACCAGTTCGGCGGCCACGCGGTCGAGAAAAAGTAATCCACAGGGCTGTTGAAAAGTCAGCCCGCAACCTGGGGGAGGTCGGCGACCGACCATGCACGTCACGCACCTGTCGCTGGCCGACTTCCGCTCGTACGCCCGGGTCGAAGTCCCGCTCGACCCGGGTGTCACGGCTTTCGTCGGCCCGAACGGGCAGGGCAAGACGAACCTCGTCGAGGCCGTCGGGTATCTCGCCACCCTCGGCAGCCATCGGGTGGCTTCCGACGCCCCTCTGGTGCGCATGGGCGCGGATCGCGCGGTCATCCGGGCTCAGGTCAAACAGGGCGAGCGGCAGCAGCTGGTCGAGCTGGAGCTGAACCCCGGCAAGGCCAACCGCGCCCGCATCAACAGGTCCTCGCAGGTCAGGCCGCGTGACGTGCTGGGCATCGTGCGGACCGTCCTGTTCGCGCCCGAGGATCTTTCCCTGGTCAAGGGGGACCCCGGTGAGCGGCGTCGTTTCCTCGACGAGCTGATCACCGCCCGCTCCCCGCGCATGGCCGGTGTGCGCTCCGACTACGAGCGGGTCCTGAAGCAGCGCAACACACTCCTGAAGTCGGCAGCGCTGGCCCGTCGGCACGGCGGCCGCTCCATGGACCTGTCCACGCTCGACGTCTGGGACCAGCATCTCGCGCGCGCGGGCGCCGAGTTGTTCGCCCAGCGGCTGGATCTGGTCGCGGCGATCCAGCCGCTGGCCGACAAGGCGTACGAGCAGCTGGCGCCGGGGGGCGGTCCGGTCGGCCTGGAGTACAAGCCGTCCGCGCCCGGTGAGGCCCATACCCGTGAGGATCTCTACGAGCAGCTGATGGGGGCGCTCGCCGAGGCGCGCAAGCAGGAGATCGAGCGGGGCGTCACCCTCGTAGGACCGCATCGGGACGATCTGCTTCTCAAACTCGGTCAGCTGCCCGCCAAGGGGTACGCCTCCCACGGGGAGTCCTGGTCGTATGCGCTGGCGTTGCGCCTTGCCTCGTACGACCTGCTGCGGGCCGAGGGCAACGAGCCGGTGCTCGTCCTCGACGATGTCTTCGCGGAGCTCGACACCCGGCGCCGGGAGCGCCTGGCGGAGCTGGTCGCGCCCGGTGAGCAGGTGCTGGTGACGGCCGCGGTCGACGACGACGTACCGCACGTACTGACCGGGACGCGGTACTCCGTGTCGGACGGGACGGTGGAGCGCGCATGACGGACGAAGAGCCCGCGGCCAAGAAGGCGGCCCCCGAGCCGTCCGGCGTCGACCTCGCGCGCGTGGCGCTGAGGGCGGCGAAGGAACAGGCACGCGCGCGTGGGGATGCGGCGCTGCAGAAGAAGCAGGCGCGGCGCGGTGGTCTGCGCTCCGGCGCGCGTGCTGACGGGCGCGACCCCATGGCGCTCGGTGCTGCGATCAACCGGCTGATCACCGAGCGCGGTTGGGAGACGCCGGCGGCGGTGGGCGGGGTGATGGGCCGGTGGCCGCAGATCGTGGGCGAGGACGTGGCCAAGCACTGCGAGCCGGAGAAGTACGACGAGGACGAGCGCGTCCTGGTGGTGCGCTGCGATTCGACGGCCTGGGCGACGAATCTGCGCCTGCTCGCCCCGACGCTGGTGGCCCGGCTCAACGAGGACCTCGGGCACGGCGCGGTGAAGATGATCAAGGTGAATGGTCCCAGTGGTCCCGCCCGTCGCTACGGTCCCCTGCGTGCCCCGGGCAGCACGGGGCCCGGCGACACGTATGGGTGACAGACCTCACATCTGCAGGCCGTCGGTGGTCCGGTCGTGGCTCCGGCGGCCTCCGTGTCGTACCACCGCACACGGTTGCGAATTGCGACCTGACTCCCAAGTAGCAAAGGGTTGACAGCCGGAAGCGCTGAGTGCCTCTGTGAGCCTCTTGGAGCCCTGCTCCGTATATGGGGACCCGGCAGACGCCGGTTCAGGGCGCCACATGAGGACTCAGGTACCGGCAAACCCCCATCACTGTCGGCGCTACCGGTAGACTGGAAGCCAATCCCGCCCCAGTCGTGGGGATGTCCGGGAAAAGCTGAGCAACGCTGAACAAGGCTTACCAACGCAACATGCCGCAGCCGCTCCGGCAACCCTCCCCCGGAGGGGTCCCCCCAGAGCCTGGCTCGTGCTGTGCCAGAAAGGGCGCTTCGTGGCCGATTCCGGCAACCCCAACGAGAACATCCCGTCCACCGACGCCGGCGAGAACGGCGCGGTGACCTCGTCGAACGGCGAGGTCACCGCCTCGTACGACGCCAGCGCCATCACCGTCCTCGAGGGCCTGGACGCGGTCCGCAAGCGCCCCGGTATGTACATCGGCTCGACCGGTGAGCGAGGGCTGCACCACCTCGTGTACGAGGTCGTCGACAACTCCGTCGACGAGGCACTGGCCGGCCACGCGGACACCATCGACGTGACGATCCTCGCCGACGGCGGCGTGCGCGTGGTCGACAACGGCCGTGGCATCCCGGTGGGCATCGTGCCCTCCGAGGGCAAGCCGGCACTCGAGGTCGTGCTGACCGTTCTGCACGCGGGCGGCAAGTTCGGCGGTGGCGGCTACGCGGTCTCCGGTGGTCTGCACGGCGTCGGCGTCTCCGTCGTGAACGCGCTGTCCTCGAAGGTCGCGGTCGAGGTCAGGACCGACGGTCACCGTTGGACGCAGGACTACAAGATGGGCGTCCCCACGGCGCCGCTCGCCAAGCACGAGGCCATCGAGGAGACCGGCACGTCGGTCACCTTCTGGGCCGATGCCGACATCTTCGAGACCACCGACTACTCCTTCGAGACGCTCTCGCGGCGCTTCCAGGAGATGGCGTTCCTCAACAAGGGTTTGACGATCAAACTCACTGATGAGCGCGAGTCGGCGAAAGCCACCTCCGGTGCGGACGAGGCGGGTGCCGACGAGACCGCCGAGGTCAAACACGTCACGTACCACTACGAGGGCGGCATCGTCGACTTCGTGAAGTACCTCAACTCCCGCAAGGGCGACGTGGTGCACCCGACGGTGATCGACCTCGAGGCGGAGGACAAGGAGAAGAGCCTCTCCCTCGAAGTCGCGATGCAGTGGAACAGCGGTTACAGCGAGGGTGTGTACTCCTTCGCCAACATCATCCACACGCACGAGGGCGGCACGCACGAAGAGGGCTTCCGCGCGGCGCTCACCAACCTGATCAACAAGTACGCGCGCGACAAGAAACTGCTGCGCGAGAAGGACGACAACCTCACGGGTGACGACATCCGCGAGGGTCTGACGGCGATCATCTCGGTGAAGCTGAGCGAGCCGCAGTTCGAGGGCCAGACCAAGACCAAGCTGGGCAACACGGAGGCGAAGACCTTCGTCCAGAAGGCGGTCTACGAGCACCTCAACGACTGGCTGGACCGCAACCCGAACGAGGCGGCGGACATCATCCGCAAGGGCATCCAGGCGGCCACCGCGCGCGTGGCGGCCCGCAAGGCCCGTGACCTGACGCGTCGTAAGGGCCTCCTTGAGTCGGCGTCCCTGCCGGGCAAGCTCTCCGACTGCCAGTCGAACGACCCGACCAAGTGCGAGATCTTCATCGTCGAGGGTGACTCCGCCGGCGGCTCGGCCAAGTCCGGCCGCAACCCGCAGTACCAGGCGATCCTCCCGATTCGAGGAAAGATCCTCAACGTCGAGAAGGCCAGGATCGACAAGATCCTGCAGAACCAGGAGATCCAGGCACTGATCTCCGCCTTCGGCACGGGCGTGCACGAGGACTTCGACATCGAGAAGCTCCGCTATCACAAGATCATCCTGATGGCGGACGCCGACGTCGACGGCCAGCACATCAACACCCTGCTGCTGACCTTCCTGTTCCGCTTCATGCGGCCGCTGGTCGAGGCCGGGCACGTGTTCCTGTCGCGTCCCCCGCTCTACAAGATCAAGTGGGGTCGGGACGACACCGAGTACGCGTACTCGGACCGCGAGCGCGACGCGCTGCTCGAGCTGGGCCGCCAGCGCGGCAAGCGGGTGCGTGAGGACTCCATCCAGCGCTTCAAGGGCCTCGGCGAGATGAACGCCGAGGAGCTGCGCATCACGACGATGGACCAGGAGCACCGAGTGCTCGGCCAGGTCACCCTGGATGACGCCGCGCAGGCCGACGACCTGTTCTCGGTCCTGATGGGCGAGGACGTCGAGGCGCGCCGCCAGTTCATCCAGCGCAACGCCAAGGACGTCCGCTTCCTCGACATCTGAGTCGGTCTCAGCTGACCGCACCAGGAAGGATCTTCACCAGCAATGGCCGACGAGAACACCCCCCTCACGCCTGAACAGGGCGGCGACATCGCACAGCGTGTCGAGCCCGTCGGGCTCGAGACGGAGATGCAGCGCTCGTACCTCGACTACGCGATGTCCGTCATCGTCTCGCGTGCGCTGCCCGACGTCCGGGACGGTCTCAAGCCCGTCCACCGCCGCGTCCTGTACGCCATGTACGACGGCGGCTACCGCCCCGAGCGCGGCTTCTACAAGTGCGCCCGTGTCGTCGGCGACGTCATGGGCAACTACCACCCGCACGGCGACTCCTCGATCTACGACGCGCTGGTCCGCCTCGCGCAGCCGTGGTCGATGCGGATGCCGCTGGTGGACTCCAACGGCAACTTCGGCTCTCCGGGCAACGACCCGGCGGCGGCCATGCGCTACACCGAGTGCAAGATGGCGCCGCTGTCGATGGAGATGGTCCGTGACATCGACGAGGAGACCGTCGACTTCACGGACAACTACGACGGCCGCTCCCAGGAGCCGACCGTCCTGCCGGCCCGCTTCCCGAACCTGCTGATCAACGGCTCGGCGGGCATCGCGGTCGGCATGGCGACGAACATCCCGCCGCACAACCTGCGCGAGGTCGCGGCCGGCGCCCAGTGGTACCTGGAGAACCCGGACGCCTCGCACGAGGAACTCCTGGACGCCCTCATCGAGCGCATCAAGGGCCCGGACTTCCCGACGGGCGCCCTGGTGGTGGGCCGTAAGGGCATCGAGGAGGCCTACCGCACGGGCCGCGGCTCGATCACCATGCGCGCGGTCGTCGAGGTCGAGGAGATCCAGAACCGCCAGTGCCTGGTGGTGACGGAGCTGCCGTACCAGACCAACCCTGACAACCTCGCGCAGAAGATCGCCGACCTGGTGAAGGACGGCAAGATCGGCGGCATCGCGGACGTCCGCGACGAGACCAGCTCCCGTACCGGTCAGCGCCTGGTCATCGTGCTCAAGCGGGACGCGGTCGCCAAGGTCGTCCTGAACAACCTCTACAAGCACACCGACCTGCAGTCGAACTTCGGCGCCAACATGCTGGCGCTGGTCGACGGCGTTCCGCGCACGCTGTCCCTGGACGCGTTCATCCGCCACTGGGTGACGCACCAGATCGAGGTCATCGTCCGCCGCACGCGCTTCCGGCTGCGCAAGGCCGAGGAGCGGGCGCACATCCTGCGCGGTCTGCTGAAGGCCCTGGACGCCATCGACGAGGTCATCGCGCTGATCCGGCGCAGTGACACCGTCGACATCGCGCGCGCGGGCCTGATGGAGCTCCTGGAGATCGACGAGATCCAGGCGAACGCCATCCTCGAGATGCAGCTGCGCCGGCTGGCCGCCCTGGAGCGCCGGAAGATCATCCAGGAGCACGACGAGCTCCAGGCGAAGATCACCGAGTACAACGAGATCCTCGCCTCCCCGGTCCGTCAGCGCGGCATCGTCAGCGAGGAACTCGCCGCGATCGTCGAGAAGTTCGGCGACGACCGCAAGACGATGCTGGTGCCCTTCGACGGCGACATGTCCATGGAGGACCTGATCGCCGAAGAGGACATCGTCGTCACCATCACGCGCGGCGGCTACATCAAGCGCACCAAGACGGAGGACTACCGCTCGCAGAAGCGGGGCGGCAAGGGCGTGCGCGGCACGAAGCTGAAGCAGGACGACATCGTCGACCACTTCTTCGTGTCGACCACGCACCACTGGCTGTTGTTCTTCACCAACAAGGGCCGCGTCTACCGTGCGAAGGCCTATGAGCTTCCGGACGCCGGCCGTGAGGCGCGCGGCCAGCACGTCGCGAACCTGCTCGCCTTCCAGCCGGACGAGGCGATCGCTGAGATCCTCGCGATCCGCGACTACGAGGCGGCGCCGTACCTGGTCCTCGCCACCAAGGGCGGCCTGGTCAAGAAGACGCCGCTGAAGGATTACGATTCACCCCGCTCCGGCGGCGTGATCGCGATCAACCTTCGGGAGACGGAGGACGGTTCGGACGACGAACTGATCGGCGCCGAACTCGTTTCGCCCGATGACGATCTGCTTCTGATCAGCAAGAAGGCACAGTCGATCAGGTTCACCGCCACGGACGAGAGCCTGCGGCCCATGGGCCGTGCCACCTCCGGTGTCAAGGGCATGAGTTTCCGTGAGGGCGATGAACTTCTGTCGATGAATGTTGTTCGACCCGGTACGTTCGTGTTCACTGCTACGGACGGTGGGTACGCGAAGCGGACTGCCGTCGACGAGTACCGCGTCCAGGGTCGCGGCGGCCTCGGTATCAAGGCTGCCAAGATCGTGGAGGATCGCGGTTCGCTGGTCGGCGCACTGGTGGTCGAGGAGACCGATGAGATCCTCGCCATCACGCTGTCGGGCGGTGTGATTCGTACGCGAGTCAACGAGGTCAGGGAGACGGGCCGTGACACCATGGGCGTCCAACTGATCAACCTGGGCAAGCGCGATGCCGTCGTCGGTATCGCTCGTAACGCCGAGGCGGGACGCGAGGCGGAGGAGGTCGACGGCGATGTGGCCGTCGACGAGACCGCCGAAGGTGCCGCGACCACCGGCACGGACGAGGGTGAGGCGCCCTCTGCCGAGTAGCACGAGGAGTGAGTCATCGTGAGCGGAGCCACGGGCGCCGGATCGGCCGCTACCCCCACGGGTACGGAGTCGGACGGAGGCGGCCGTGGCTCCGCCGCGCGTGCGACGGATCCGCACACGACCCAACTGCGCAAGATCGACGCAGCGGAGACAGACTCGTCCTCGTCCGAGACTCATGGATCCCAGGGGGGAACTGTGACGGAAGCCCGAGGCCCGCAGACGCAGCAGCACAAGGCCGGGGCGGCTCCCGCCGCCCAGCCGCAGCCGCAGCAGCCTCCGGCCCAGCCCGCACCGCCCCAGGCGGCCTCTCCGCTCCCCGGTGAGCGGCAGCCGCAGCAGCCCGCCGGGCCCTACCACCCGCCGCAGGCCTACCAGAACCAGGCACAGGCACCCGCCCAGTCACCGACCGGTGCCGTACGGCGGCCGCGCACCGGAGCGCGCACCACGCCCCGTATCCGCAAGGCACGTCTGCGCGTGGCGAAGGCCGATCCCTGGTCGGTCATGAAGGTGAGCTTCCTGCTCTCCATCGCGCTGGGCATCTGCACGATCGTCGCGTCCGCAGTCCTGTGGATGGTCATGGACGCGATGGGCGTCTTCTCGACGGTCGGCGGCACGATCTCGGAGGCCACCGGCTCCAACGAGTCGAACGGCTTCGACCTGCAGTCGTTCCTGTCGCTCCCGCATGTCCTGATGTTCACGTCGATCATCGCGGTCATCGACGTCGTCCTCGCGACGGCTCTCGCGACCCTCGGCGCGTTCATCTACAACCTCTCCGCGGGCTTCGTCGGCGGCATCGAGCTGACGCTCGCCGAGGACGAGTGACATTGACCGTGACCCGCGCCGAGGACTAGTGACATTGACCGTGACCCGCGCCGAGGACGGGTGACACCAACCGCGAACGTCACTCAAAACCTCTGGCGCCGGTCCTGCCCCCGTCCCTGAGACAACCGATTTTGGGACTGCCCACGTCGTGCGCTAATCTTCAGGGGTCAGCGCGCGGGACACACACCGCAGAGCGCGGCGGGGCTATAGCTCAGTTGGTTAGAGCGCATCCCTGATAAGGATGAGGCCACAGGTTCAAATCCTGTTAGCCCCACAGCACGAAGAAGACCCCCAACCGATTCCGGTTGGGGGTCTTCTTCGTGGGCGGTTCGGGTACGCAAGTTCGCCGTTACGCCGGGTTGCAGGAGCGGTGCCTCACAGCTGGAGGGGAGTGGCCGGCTCGGAGAGGTCCGTGCCCGCCTCCGTCTCCGTGAGGGGGCTGTGGCGGCAGCTGGGGGACTTTCCGTGGGCCTCGGCGCGGATGCGCTGCTTCATCGTGGGGGGCAGGGCCCTGGCGTAGGCCCAGGACCAGTGGGGTGCCGTCGGGATCGTCACCGGCGCGCTGCAGTTGCCGGTCGCCTCGATCTGCGGTACCGCCGCGGCGGCGGTCGTCGTGATGAGTCCGAGCGTCGTGCACAGCGCGAGGAAGGCGGTGACGAGGACGTTCCACAGCTTCATGACCTGGTTCTGGGCCATGGCCCCTCACTTTCGGGTCGGGCGATTTGCGTACTTTCCTCATGATGTGTATCGGGGCCGCGAAGTGGTGGACCGACGCCCGTGGCGCGGCGATGTTCAGATGAACAACACCCGGATGGGCGCAAACCGCTCGTAAATAGGAGAATGAAGAGCAAAGTAACCGTCCGTGGGAGTGTGATCACCCTCAGATCGGAGCGGTGAGCTCCGGTTCTACTGCGGTTTGCCGGAGGGCAGTTGAGGGCCCACGCAGGTCACCGATCGGTATCGGTCGGTGTGTATAGTCGGGCGCCAGAAGTCCCCTACGTCAAGGAAAGACGAGGTCGCGCGGTGAAGAAGCTTCTCCTGGTCGCACTGGCCGCCATCGGCGGGCTCCTCGTGTACCGCCAGATCCAGGCGGATCGCGCCGAGCAGGATCTGTGGACGGAGGCGACCGACTCCGTGCCCACGGGTTCGTGAGTATCGACAACCGAATCTGAACAGACCCCGGCCGTCCTTGCGGTCGGGGTTTTGTGTTGCCCGGATGAGGCCCGGCCTCGCGGGGCAGGATGGGCCACGGTCCAGCGGTCCGGACGACGACGAGGGGTGGCGCGTGATGGGGCGGCGTACGGCGTGGTGGCGCGCGAGAGCATGGCGCGGGCGTCCCTCGGCACGCGCGCGCGTGACGGCCGTGGCTGCGGTGCTGTGCACTGCCGCTGCGGCGCCCTGGACGGCTGCCGCCGCGGCGGCAGCCGAGACCCCGAGCACCGGCGTCTCCTCCGCCGCCTCCGCCTACGCCTTCGCGGAGGACGCACAGCCTGTGGACGGCGCGAAAGGGACCACGGGCGCCGAGCCCCTCGAAGCCGGCAGGACCTACCGCAGCTCCCTCCCCAGGGACGCGACGCTCTACTACCGCCTTCATCTCGACGCCGCGTCCAACGCCTACGTCTCCGTCACCGCCATCCCCCGCGCGGACGCCACGCTCTCCATCACCGACGGCATCAGGGTGTCGGTGCAGGACGCCGACAACCACTCCTGCTCCAACGAACGCGCCCGCTTCGGCGCCGCCAAGAGCCCGCACCCCATCACGGCATGGGGCGCACGGACCACCTCCCCGGCCGCCCCGCTCTGCCAGGGCGCCGGCACCTACTACGTCGTCGTCGAACGCACCGGCACGGCGGACTCCTCGCCCGGCGCCTGGGACCTGGAGATCACCACCACCACCGAACCGCCCCTGAAGCAGGCCGGTGCGACGGGCCCGCCCACGGTGTGGAACTCCGCCTCACCCACCCCCGTCTCGGGCTCGGCCGAGCGCAGCCAGGGCGGCGCGGGCTTCTCCCGGGCGGTCCCCGTGGGGCAGGGCGTCTGGAGCGCCGACATCACGCCCGGGCAGACGCTCTTCTACAAGGTCCCGGTCGGCTGGGGCCAGCAGCCGTCCGCCACGGCCGAACTCGGCAGCGTGAACGGTGACGGCCGCCGCTACGCCATCGACGCCCTGGCTCTCACGCTCTACAACCCCGTCCGCGCCGACGTGGAGGACGCGAGCACCGGCTACGACGGCAAGCAGAAGTCGGCCTCCCTCGCCGCGGTGCCTGCCGTCGACTACAGCAACCGCTACGCCATCCCCGACCGCGTGAACGGAATGCGGTTCGCCGGCTCGTACTACCTGGTGGTGCACCTCGCCGCGGGAGTGGCCCAGAAGTTCGGCGACGGGCCCTTCAGGCTGACGTTGCGCGTCGGGATCGAGGGCGCGGCGCAGGACGGCCCCGGCTACCAGGGGCAGTCCGTGCCGGGGGACGTCTTCGAGGTCACCGCGCAGGACCGGCAGGCAGCCGCCGAGGGCGCGACCCCGGACGCCCACGCCACGATGAAGGCCGTGGCCGCGGGCGGGATCGGAACGGGCACGGTCGTGCTCGTCGTGCTCGGGGCGTGGACGGTCGCGGCCCGGCGGAGAGCCCGGGCCTGATGAGCCCCGCGGCCCGGCGCGCGCGAAGAGGCCCGGTGAGGTCCTGCGGTCCTCGGACCGGGAGCGGCCGGACGGTTGTTCAGATACGGGTCAGCGCCCAGAACCCCACGGCGTAGCAGGTCAGCGCGAGAAGCAGGAGCGGGATCGCCACCTTGGCGGGCGGGCCGGGGCGGCGTGCGGGGCGGGCGCGATGGCTGCGGCGCGTCGTCTCCTGCGGGATGGCCTGCACGGGAGGCGGAACCTGAGGGGCCTGGGCGGTGTACGAAACAGTGGAGACGTCAGGGCGCTGGTACGGCGTCGGTGTCGGTGTCGGCGTCAGGGCCTGGGCCGGGTGCGGCGGTGTGTACGACTGGGGGGAGGGCAGTACATGCGTGGGGTCATGGGGGGAGGCGTAGGCGGGCTGGTACCGGCTGTCTTGTTCGGGGTGTGCCTGTGCGTCGGGTGCCGGCGGCTGCGGAGGGGGAGTGCGGGCGGAGGAGGCGGTGGCCTGCGGGGGCGGCAGATGGAAGCTGCCGGTGTCCGACATGCTGGGCGGCTGCATGGGGCCGGACGGCTCAGGCTGGTGACCGGGCCCCTGACGCGGATCGGGCAGCGGCGAGACGCCCGTGGAGGCCACGGCCTCAGCGTCCGACGCCGACGACACGGAGGACGCCTCTGCCTCGACAGACCGCTCAACGGGCCGCCAAAAGGCCCCACTTACACCGGTTCCGCGCGTGTCAGCCTCCCTCTTCACCTCCACCCCCGGTGCGGCTTTGAGAGGTCCCGAGGGGGCGAACCCCGATGGGAGCGGGCCGAGTTGGTCGAAGACCTCGATCAACTCGTCGTCGGGGCCGGGCTCCGGCAACAACTCCCTGGCAGAGGCGAGCGCTTTGCGCGCCCCTGTGGCGGTACGGAACCGGGCCTGCGGGTCGGGCTGCAGCAGCGTCGCCACAACCTGCCACAGCGGCTCGGGAATGCCCTTGGGTGCGCTCGGCGTCCCGTGCTCCGCGAAGTACTGGATGAGCGCCTTGGCATCCGGCTTGGCACCCTCCAGCAGATACAACGCGACCAGGCCCACCGCGAACAGGTCGGCGGGGAAGTCCGGTTCCGAGCCCATCATCTGCTCCGGCGCGAGATAACCCGGCGTCCCCACCACGAGATTGGTCTCCGTCAGACGCGGTTCACCCAGCCGCATCGCGATGCCGAAGTCGGACAACCGCAGCCGCGGCCGGCCCGTGCCGGTGGCTTCCAGCAGGACGTTGGCCGGCTTGACGTCGCGGTGCACCACGCCCTCCGCATGGACCGCGGCCAGCCCCGAAAGCAGCTGGTCCAGCAAGGTGCACACGAAGGCCGGGGGCAGCGGACCGTAGTCCCCGACCAGATGAACCAGCGAACCGCCGGCGACGAGATCCATGGTGAACAGGACCTTGTCGTCGTCGGCGGCCCAGCTGGCGGGCGCCAGCACATGGGGGTGATCGATACGCAGAGCCTGCTCGCGGACGAAACGCAGCAGAGAGTGCGCGTCGCGCTGCTGCAGCACCTTGGCGGCCACATAGCGACGGCGGCGGTGGTCCCAGGCGCGCCAGACAGCGCCGACTCCTCCGCGTCCGATCGGGTCGACCAGTTCGTACCGGCCGGCGAAGACCTCACCCATGGCTGTGCGTCGCTCCTCCCCCTTCGGCTACCCCCCTTGCCTGCCCCTCGACGGGTGGTACGACTCCCCCAGCGCCGTTCCTCGACGAGTGTGATGAGTGATACGAGCCTCCGCGCCCCTCCTCGGCCGTCTGCCCGGCTGCCGAACCCCCTTCGGCGACCGGACCACGGACTCAGCTCTGGTGCGACTGGTAATGCGTGACCGCGTCGGAAGTGCGGCCGGCGCCGTACACCCGAAGGAACTCTGCCAGCTCCGGATGGCTGGGGGCGAGAGTGTCCGCGGCGTCGATGATGTCCCCCGCGGCCGCCACCGAGCGCAGCAGCGACTGGATCTCGCGGACCACCCGCTTGACCGTGGGCGCCCCCGAACTGCTCGTCGTGGTCGTGGTGTTGCTGAGCACCGAGCCCCCCTGCGACTTCTTGATCTCTTCCATGCGCTCCGTGGCCTCGGCCGCGCTCACACTGCCGTCCGAGACCTGCCCCGCGAGGTCCTGCAGCAGCTGCACCCGCTGCACGACAGCCGGGTTGCCGATCTTCGCCCGCTGCCCGCTCATCAACTGCGACAGCATCGGGGCGGACAGCCCCAGCACCCCCGCGAGACGAGCCTGGTTGAGTCCGAGATCTTCTATGAGCTTACGGAAGAGCGCCCCCAACGGCTCCCCGTACCAGTTCCGCTGCAGTTCCCGCGCTCTTGCGGTCGCTTCCTGCTGTGCGGCGTCCATTGCGTCTCCCCATCGCTTCCCCAAGTACTGTGGTTCGCTGTAGCGAACCACGCCGAGCATCTTACGGAGAGTGGTCGCCCGCGGGGACCCCCAATCTTTTTGCGAGATCCCGGGGGTGACCCGGTACTCTGGTCTTCGGCGCCCACCGGTACGCGGTTCTTCCGGGGGATGCCCCCTTTCCGGGGCCTTAGCTCAGTTGGTAGAGCGCTGTCTTTGCATGGCAGATGTCAGGGGTTCGACTCCCCTAGGCTCCACTTTTCAGGCCCCTCTGACCTGCGGAAACGCTGTCAGGGGGGTGTTTTTTGTCCCCGATGTCCCGTGCTGACGCAAGCTCCAGCAGGCCTGTGATTGCAGCCTCGGCACTGTTGACGGGGGCAGGCCGCGCGGCCACAAGTGCGCCATCGACGCTGCCGTGGCCGAGGCTGCCCTGCGGCAACAGCGGAACGGGTGCGCCTCGTCGCCATCCGAGCTGTCGGTGCGTTGTCACCGGCCTGCAGGCGTGCCACCGACCAGGCCGACGCAGCCCTGTTCCGTAATTCATGGATTCGCCCCGGGGCCTCAGGGCGTCACAGCTGTCTCGCGGTCAGCACTCCCGCGAGTTCCCGCAGGTCCTGTGCGCTGTAACCGGGCGAGGCCATCGTCTGCGGATACGCCGTGGCTGCGCGCCGCAGCCACGCACCGTCCAGTCCCGCGCGCAGCGCCCCGTCGATGTCCCAGGGATGCACCGCGACCATCAGCGCCTGGTCGGGGCGTACGCCGACTTGCTCGACGGCGTAGTGGTAGGCGGCCCGTGCCGGTTTCCAACAGCGCGGGCCGCGTACGTCCGACAGGGCCTCGAAACGGTCCAGCACTCCTGCCTTGTCCAGTAGCTGCTCGGTCACGGCGACGCTGCCGTTGGTCATCGCCGTCAGCCGGTACCCTGCATCGCTCAACTCCCGTACGCCGTCCGGCACATCGGGGTGTACGTCCAGGACGGAGAAGCCGTCCAGAATGTGCCGTGCCGCGGCCTCGTCGTCTCCCGCCCAGCCCTGAAGCCCGGACAGCACGGCCCGTACTCCGTCGCGTGCGACGTCCGCGAAGTCCGCGTACGCGCCGGCTGCTGTCAGCGCGAAGCCGTCCCGCAGGACTCCCGCGAACCAGGTGGGCAGCAGGTGTCCGGGGGCGCCGACGTCCTCGAAGCGGGCGCGCAGCGGCGTGAGGTCGCTGAGCGTCTCGTTGACGTCGAGGACGAGGACCGGGAGCTGGTCGGCGGGCACGGCCTCCTCCTCTTCTCGTCTGCAGGGCGAATCGGCTGCGAGGCCCCTCAGGCTGCGAGTACCCGCCCTGCGTGCAGCTGCTGCAGCGGTCCGGTCTCTTCGGCTGCCTCGGCGTGCTGCCGGGGAATGGGCAGCCGGAGTGTGCGGAGGGCCCGGGTTTCCAGTCGTACGGCGGCGTCGCGGCTGCGGCCGTGCTCCAGCAGGCGGCTCAGGGCCTGGCGGATGCGGGTGGCAGGTTCATCGATGCAGATACGTTCCTCCGCGTAGGCGTGGACGAGGGCGTGAAGTCGGAAGCCGCCGGCTGCGGTGCGCTCGATCAGGTGTGCTGCCGTCAGGGTGGCGAGGTGATGGTCGGCCGCGGCGGGCAGTTCGCCCAGGAGTGCGGCAGCCGTGGCGGCGTCGATCTCCTGCAGCGGCTGCAGGGCCAACAGGCGCAGCAGCCGCCGCGCGCTCTCCGGCAGTCGTGCGTCGGAAGCGGACAGCGCGGTCCGTACGCCGTCCTCCAGAGCCAGGGTGATCAGGGGCTCCCGGTAGTAGTCGCTGAGCGCCCAGGAGGGGTGGTCCCGCATGTGGCGGCCGATGGCCGACAGCGCCAGCGGGAGGTGGCCCAGCAGGTCGGCGATCCGGTGGACGGCCTGTATGTCCGGGGCGATGCGTTCGGCTCCCGCTGTCGCCCGCAGCAACTCGACGGAGTCGTCGGGGGCGAGCGGTTGCACCGACAGGCGAGGGGTTCCGTCGAGGCCGGTCAGGGCACGCCGACTTGTGATCACCGTGCAGCATCCTCGGACCCCGGGCAGCAAGGGGCGCAGCTGGTCCGCGTCCGCTGCGTCGTCCAGGACGATCAGCGCGCCGGTTCCTGTCAGCAGTTGCCGGTAGAGGGCTGCGCGTGCGTCGAGGTCGTACGGGATGCGGTCGCCGGTGGTGCCGAGCAGGCGAAGGAAGGTCTCCAGGACCGCCGCCGGGTCGGCGGACGGGCCTTGCGGGGCGGAGCCTCTCAAGTTCGCGAACAGGACGGGTGCGTCGGTGTGTTCCCCGGCGAGCAGCCGGTGAGCGATGTGCAGGGCCAGCGACGTCTTGCCGACCCCGGGCATGCCCTCCAGCGCCAACGCCGTCATGCCCCGGTCGCAGGCCAGCAGGACCTCCGCCCGGGCGACCGGATCGGCTCTGCCGACGAACACGGAAAGTCCTGCGGGCAGCCGGTCGTAGGCACTGACTCGTGCGGCGGCCTCGGCCTCGCCGAGCACCGCACGAAGCGACTGCCGCCAGACGGAGATGATGGCTTCGTCAGCACCGACGAGTGCCTGGACCACGGCCAGCAGAAGGTCCGAGTTGGGGCGCCGACGGCCCAGCTGGAAGCAGTTGCCCACGGTGGAGCGGGCCGGCCACTCGCCGCGCGGGCGTCCTGACCGCTGCCAGTCCCGGTGGATGCGCCGTGTTATCTCGGTGATCGACGGATTGCCCGCCCACGCCTTGAGCAGCCTCAGCTCCGCGATGAACTCGTCGATCGTGCGGGCCTTCACCGGATCCAGTACCTGCGGCACGAACATCCTCCCCCTGGGACACCTGGGCCACCAACAACTTGGAACAGTCATTTCAAGTTAGACGGCATGGGGCCTCGACTGTCAAGCGGTATCCGAGGGTCGACATCCCGCCACGGAGCGCATCCAGGTTCATCCACGATCACTCCGGAAGCCTGCATTCCGTCCTGATGCTGAGGCCCGTCCCTGCTCACCGGCATCCAGGAATCCCCATCGCCCCTGACGGCGAGCCTCGTGTGCCCCGTTCCAGGACAGGAGTCCGTACATCACCATGCCCGAAATCCGTGTGTCCCTACGCCCCGTCGGCGGCAGCGTCGTCGTGGGCCAGGCCAGAGACCACACGCTCACCATCGACCGGCCCAAGGAGAAAGAGGGCACCGACGCCGGCCCCATGGGCGGGGAGCTGCTGCTTCTGGCACTCGGCGGTTGCTACGTGAGCACCTTCCTCGCCGCCCTGAAGGCCGAGGACCCGCAGGCCGACGCCTCCGAGATCAGCTTCCAGGTCGACGGAAGCCTGGCGAGTGCGCCGACTCGTTTCTCCGAGATCACCGTGCAGGTGTCGGCACCCGCCGCCCTCCAGGACCTGATCTCCAAGCCTCTGCTCAAGGCCGAGCGGGGCTGCATCGTCCACAACTCGATCCGTGACGCCATAACGGTCCGCTTCACCCACGAGTGGCGCTGACTCTTCCCCCCACCGAAGGAGACAAGACCGTGGAAATGCAGCACGCCACGATGCACGACAGCCCGAGCCAGGACCGCGGCATGGCGGACTTGGCGATGCAGGCGAGCAGCATGCAGCACGACCCCATGGGCGGCGCGAGCCCGGGCAAGCGGCGCGTCACGGTCGTCGGCGCCGGCTTCTCCGGCACCCTCACCGCCATCCGGCTGCTCCACTTCGCCGATACGCCCCTGGAGATATGCCTGATAGAGCGCGAGGAGGGCTACCGCTACGGCGGTATCGCCTTCGGCTGGGCGTCCACCAACTGGGAGCACATGCTCAACATCCAGGCCGGCCGCATCACCCTGCGCCGCGAACGCCCTGAGGACTTCCTGGAGTGGGCCAACGAGGAGGCGGACCGCTCGGATTGGCCGCAGCGGTGGCAGTACCACACGTTCGGCGTGGCCTGCGTCGTGCCGCGGCGGATCTTCCGGCAGTACCTGGCCGAGCGGCTGCGCGACGCGGCTGCCGACGCCCACGCAGAGGTGACCCTGCGGGAGCTTTCCGGTGAGGTCATCGACGTACGGCGCCAGGGTGGCGGCTACGTCGTCAAGTACGCCGACGCCGCAGGGCCGGGCGGCGTGCACGACCTGCCGTCGGACCAGGTGATCCTCGCGACTGGCCACCTCCCGCCGGTGCAGGCGCCCTTCTACCACCGCATCAAGGACTGCGAACGCTTCCTCGCCGACCCCTACGCCCCCGGTGCGCAGGACTGGTTCCAGGAGGTCGGCCCCGAGGAGAGCGTCCTCGTCACGGGCTCCGCCCTGTCGGCCTTCGACACGGTGATCTCCCTGATCCACGCCGGCCACCGAGGACAGATCCTGATCTGCTCGCGCGGCGGCCACATGCACGGCACGTACCCCGTCGATCACGAACACGACATCTGGCAGGCCCGCCGACCGCCCTTCCTCGACGCCGAGCAGCTCACCCCCGAGGCGGTGGTGGAGGGGATCAAGGCGGAGTACGCTTACCTGCGCGCCGAGCACGGTGTGGAGCCGGGCAGCGCGCTCGACGCCGTCTTCCCCGAGCGGGTCATGAAGGCGTGGGAGCCGTACGTCATCGAGCTGGTCTCCCGTATGGACGCCCGCGACGTACGGATGCTGCTCGACCGGTACAAGAGCTTGATCGTCACCAACCGCACCAGCACCGTGCGGGAGATCGGCGGCGTCGTGCGCAGCCGGATGCGCGGATACAACGGCGCACCGAAGACCGTCGAGGCCCTGTCCGCCGGCATCCAGGACATGCGCCCCGTCGAGGACGGCACGAAGATCCGGGTGATCTTCGCCGACCAGCCGGACATCGTCGTCGACCGCGTCGTCAACTGCCTGGGCAACAAGACCGATTACGAGCACACCGACCACCCCCTGTGGCACGGCCTGGTCAACGGACACGGCTACGCGCAGCCGCAGACCAAGACCCACCGCGGCATCGAGGTCGGCCCCCACGGACAACTCATCGCAGCCGACGGCACGGCGGCAGCGGGCCTGTTCGGCGTCGGCCCGATGCGCCAGGGCGACGAGACCACCCGCCGCGGCCGGCTCGGCGCGTTCGTGTTCAGCATCGGCACCCTGCGCAACCAGTGCTTCGACACGGCGATGGAGGTGCTGCGCCGCCTCGATCCGGCAGGCGACGAGGAGCAGATGGACATCCCCGACGGCATCCACCACTGCCTGATCCGCAGCAGCGACTGGATCGCCGCCGATCTCGTCACCGAGGAACCGCAGGCCACCCGCTTGCGCGAGCGCCTGCAGAGCTACGCGAAGGACAACGCCTACCCCAACGCCGTCAACTACCTGCAGGCCCAGGACCGCACCGAGCGCCGTAAGTACCGTGCCATCCTCGACGACGACCTGGCCGACTTCGGCGCCGCCCTGGCCCGCGAGTTCGGCCTCACCGCCAAGCAGTCCCGGCGGACCGTCTCCCTGCTGGCCACGCTCGTGCAGAAGCACGCGGTCCACAACCTGTGCGACATCACCAAGCTGGCGGGCTGGGACTCCCAGTACGCCGAGCAGGTCAAGCACGCCCCGAAGAAGGGCGCGTGATGGCAGAGCACGACGAGCAGGAGCTGCTGAGCCGACTGTTCATGGTCCGGCACGGTGAGTCGACCTGCAATTCCGTCCACCGGATCGCCGGGCAGCGAGACGCCCCCCTGACCTTCCTCGGCCGGATCCAGGCCGAGAAGGTCGCGGGGCGCCACCGCGGTCAGCACTTCGACCGCGTCTATGTCTCCCCGCTGAACCGCGCCTATGAGACCGCCGACACCATCTTCGGTCTCGGCGCCCACCTGGCGGACGTTCCCGAGGTCGTGGTGGACGAGCGCCTGATGGAGCGCGACTTCGGCAGCTACACGCTGGAGAGCAAGTCCGTTCTCCAGCGCCGCCACGGCATCGCCGAGTACGAACGGGCCATGAACGCGGACAGCCCGACCATGCACGGCGGTGAGACGTTCCAGCAGTTCAAGGACCGCGTGCACGCCTTCTACGAGCAGGAGTTGCTGCCCGCGCTTCGGCGCGGCGAGAGGGTGTGCGTGGTCTCGCACAAGTACGTCGTGGAGCTGATCTGCCGGTTCATCCTGGACCGCCCGGCCGACGAGTCGTACGACCTGCGGCTGCCCAACTCCCAGATGCTGCAGGGCGACCGGATCCACAGCTACGTCAAGAACGAGAACAAGACCATGAACATGGTCTACGACTGGATCGTCGTCAACCATCCCGTGGTCTTCTGCGCCGGCCTGGCCGCGGGCCTGCTCGCCAACCTGGCGGGAGCGCGGATCTCCACCTCGCCCTATGTGCTGCTCCTGCTCCTGGTTCTGGCCAGCGTCATCACCATGTGCCGCATCGAACTGGAGAACGCGCGAGCCTTCGTGACCGACCGCGGCACGCTGAGATCCGTCGCCCTGCGTCACCTCGTCCTGCCGATCGCCTTCGCGGCCCTGGTGCGCTGGTCGGACGCGGGCAGTACGAGTACGGCGGCGATCGCCGCGGTGTTCCTCGCCACGCCCAGCTCCGTGGTGGCGATGACCGTCAGCCGCTGCCTCGGCGGGATGATCATGCCGACGTTCGCGCAGGTCCTGCTCTCCTCACTGGCCGCGACCCTGTCGTTCTCGGCGGTCCTCGCCCTGACTCTGCACGAGGACATCGCCCCGGCGATCGCCATCAGCGCAGCCACCTCGACCGGTGTCGTCACCGCGGTCTACCTCCTGGTCAGACGTCTGCGGGAACGCTCGCCCATCCGCACGGCCAAGTACGGCGAGCGCAACGGATACGTGGCGGTGCTGCTGCTGACCGCCTTCATCGTGCTGGTCTGCCTCAAGCTCGACCTGGACGGCTTCACCAGCTACGCGCCCACCGCGGTGGGCATCGCCGTCGGACTGCGCCTGGTCGCCGCCCTGCTCAAGCGGCGCCGTCACGTCCAGACGCTCGACGACTACACCGCCATGACCTACCCCAACGTGTTCGTGGTGGTCATCATCGCCGCGCTGACCGGCAACGGGCCGCTGGAGCAGGTGGCGATCTGGACCCTGCTGCCGATGTTCCTCCTGTCCTTCTTCGACAGCTGGTACGCCCGCCACCTCGTCGTCGCCCCGGACGACCCGCGCTGGCCCGACGTACTCGGCCTCAAGGACCGTCCGTCGGCCGAGCGGCGTGCCACCGCGCCCGTCCGCGCCGTCGAAGACCCCGACGCCCGGCTTTCCGCGAGGAGCTGACCTTGTCCGCGCCACCCGATTCGTTGATACCCCGGCCGTTACTGTTCTGGACCGGTGTCGCTCTCACCTGCGCCGGCGTCGCCGAACACCTGTGGATGTTCATCGACTCCGCATCCATGCACTTCCACATGGCCATGATGGACATGTCACCGGCGATCATGTGGGCTGCCATGGCCGCCATCGTCGTCGGCGTGCTGCTCTCAGGCTTCGCCGTCGTACAGCCGCGGACGGCCGGTCCCGCTGCCGCCCCCACTGCAGCCCGGGCCACGACGGCGAGTCGGCGCCGCCTCATCGCCATCCTGACCTTCGCGCTCCTGGTGGACCAGATGAAGCCCGCCACCCTGGCATTCATCTCGCCGGGCCTGCGGGCTGAATACGGACTGAGCGCCGCCGACGTTTCGTGGCTGCCCACGGTCGCGCTGACCGGCACCGTGCTCGGCTCGCTCGTCTGGGGACGCGCGGCGGACCGCATCGGCCGCCGGGCCACCATCCTCATCGCCTCCCTGCTCTTCCTCGGCACCACGGTGTGCGGCGCCATGCCGACCTACGCCGGCACCCTCGTCATGTGCGCCCTGATGGGCATGGCGGCAGGCGGCATGCTGCCCGTCGTCTACGCCCTGATGACCGAGAGCCTGCCCCCCGGCCGACGCGCGGCCATCATGGTCCTCCAGGCCGGGCTCACCACCACCGGCGGTTACATGGCCGCCTCCGGGCTGGCCGCGGTCCTCATTCCGCTGGCCGGCTGGCGCGTGACCTGGTTCGCCCAGCTCCCGCTGGTCCTGGTCCTGATCGCACTGAACCGCTGGATCCCCGAATCGGCCGCCTTCACCGCCCGGCAGACACGAGAGAAGCAGGTCCCCGCCTCCGCCCTGTTCAAGCCCCCGCAGACGGCCAAGACGCTGGTCGTCAGCGCCTACGCAATGGCCTGGGGCCTCGTCTACTGGGGCTTCATCACCTTCCTGCCCAGCCAGCTGGAATCCTCCGGCCGGCACGGCATGTCCGCCGCCACCCTGCTGTTCCTCTCGTCGCTGCTGGCCATCCCCACCTGCCTGGTCGGCGCGTGGCTCTACATGCACTGGTCGGCCAGGGGCACCATGGTCGTCTACGCGGCCCTCACCGTCGCCGCCCTCCTGACGCTCGCAGCCGTCGGCATGGACGGCAGCCGGCCGGTCCTCCTGGCCACGGTGATGCTGCTGTTCGCCGGCACCGCCGGCGTGATCGCGCTCATCGGCCCCTACACGGCCGAGATCTACCCCCTGGCCATCCGCGGCACCGCCGGCGGGTGGGCCGCGGCCGTCGGCAAGTCCGGCGGAGCCTTCGGCCCGCCCCTGATCGCCCTGGTCCTCTCGGCACCGGGAGGCATCCGCACCGCCGCGGTGTTCGTGGCGCTGCCCATGGCTCTGGCGGGACTCGCCGTCGCCGTCCGCGGCAGCAACCCGCAGGCCGCTGCCCCGACCCCGGAGGGCACCACCGCGTTGGACGCCGAACTCGACGAACTCGTCAGCAGCGAGGTCGTTGCCACCCGGGCCACAGCGACAACGCACCTGCCGGGCAAGGGAGGTACGCAGACATGACCGGTGGCGTCAACGTCGTGGCACTTGCTGTCTTCGCTCTGTTCTTCCTGCTCGTCACCGTCATGGGGTTCCTCGCCGCGCGCTGGCGCAAGTCCGGCGATGAGCACACGCTCGACGAATGGGGCCTGGGCGGCCGCTCGTTCGGCACCTGGATCACCTGGTTCCTGCTCGGCGGCGACGTCTACACCGCCTACACCTTCGTCGCCGTACCCGCGGCGATCTACGCGGCGGGCGCGGCCGGCTTCTTCGCGGTGCCGTACACGATCCTCGTCTACCCGCTGATCTTCACCTTCCTGCCCCGCCTGTGGTCCGTCTGCCACCGCCACGGGTACGTCACCACGGCGGACTTCGTCCGCGGCCGCTTCGGCTCGAAGGGCCTGTCGCTCGCCGTGGCCTTCACGGGCATCCTCGCGACGATGCCGTACATCGCGCTCCAACTCGTGGGCATCCAGGCGGTGCTGGACGTGCTCGGCGTCGGCGGTGGCGAGAACACCAACTGGTTCGTGAAGGACCTGCCGCTGCTGATCGCCTTCGGCGTGCTGGCCGCCTACACCTACTCATCGGGCCTGCGTGCCCCGGCCATGATCGCCTTCGTGAAGGACGCGCTGATCTACGTCGTCATCGTCGTCGCGATCATCTACATTCCGATCAAGCTGGGCGGCTTCGACCACGTCTTCGCCCAGGCGAGCCAGAAGTACGCGGCAGCCGGTGCCGGCGGTCTGCTCCCACCCGCAGGGGGGCGATGGACCTACGCCACCCTCGCGCTCGGCTCCGCGATGGCCATGTTCATGTACCCGCACTCGATCACGGCGACGCTCTCGTCCCGCAGCCGCGAGGTGATCCGCCGCAGTACGACGGTGATGCCGCTCTACACCCTGATGCTCGGCCTCTTGGCGCTGCTCGGTTTCATGGCGATCGCGGCCGGGGTGAAGGTCACCAACGGGCAGCTGGCGATCCCGCAGCTGTTCGAGGACATGTTCCCGAGCTGGTTCGCGGGCGTGGCCTTCGCGGCGATCGGCATCGGCGCGCTGGTGCCGGCGGCCATCATGTCGATCGCGGCCGCGAACCTCTTCACCCGCAACATCTACAAGGACTTCATCAGGCCCGACGCCACGCCCCAGCAGGAGACCAAGGTCTCCAAGCTCGTGTCCCTGCTGGTGAAGGTCGGCGCCCTGGTCTTCGTCCTCACCATGGACAAGACGGTCGCGATCAACTTCCAGCTGCTGGGCGGAATCTGGATCCTGCAGACCTTCCCGGCCCTGGTCGGCGGCCTGTTCACGCGCTGGTTCCACCGCTGGGCGCTGCTCGCCGGCTGGGCGGTCGGCATGGTCTACGGCACCCTCGCCGCCTACGGTGTCTCCTCGCCCACGCAGGAGCACTTCGGCGGCTCATCGGCGGCGATCCCAGGCATCGGCCGGACCGGCTACATCGGCCTGACGGCATGCGTGCTCAACGTCGCCCTGACGGTGGTCCTCACCTTCGTCCTGAAGGCGGCCAAGGCCCCCGAGGGCATCGACGCCACAGCCCCGGGGGACTACACCGCGGATGCGGCAGAAACCGAAGCCGTGTCAGCTTCCGCCTTCCGTCCGGGCGCTTCACCTGCACCCAACCCCAGTTGAGACCCGATCGACGGATACCTACGCCGCCGCCCTGACGCCGAGCGAGTCCAGGGCGGCGGCCACCGTCTTTCGCAACGACGCGGCGTCGGCACCGGCACGCGAGCGCAAGTTGACGCCGTAGGCGAGCAACGCCAGCAGATCCGCGGAAGCACCGGGGTCGGCCCCGGGGGCCAGCTGACCCTGGTGGGCGGCGGTGACCAGTGCCGCGTGCATCGCCTCGCGCAGCTCCCGGTGGTGCTGGTCCAGGACGCCGCGCACCGCCGGATCGCTGTTCTCGGCCCCGGCATGGGCGTTGGAGACCATGCAGCCCCACTGGGCGTACTCGCCCGAGCAGCGCGCCTCGATCAGGCCGGCGAAGAACTCGGAGACGGCCGGCAGACCTCGCTCGTCCTCGGCCAGGCGGCGGAACATCGGCTGGGAACGCTGCTCCAGGTACCGGCGCAGCGCGGCGAGGTAGAGCTCCTGCTTGCCGCCGAACGTGGCGTACAGGCTGGAGCGGTTGAGCCCGGTCGCGGTCACCACGTCCTGGATCCCGGTCGAGGCCACGCCCTGCCGCCAGAACAGCCGCACCACGGTCTCCAGGGCGGCATCCGGATCGAAGTGCTTGATGTCCGGCACGTTTCACCCCGCCATCCTGAAATAAGAATTCCAAGATACTCCCCGTTCACCAACCCGCAAAGGTGCTGACGGGTACAGCGCAGGACAGGCCGCCCACCTGCGCGAAGGCATCCAGGTTCGTCCACGATCCGCCCGTGGTGGCGCCGATCGCCGTGACCATGCCCCCATGAATCGCATACCAGCCCTCTGGGCGGCCGCATACGGGTCGCAGACCCCCCGCCTCCGCCGCTACGTCGCCCGTCGCGCGGTCCAACTCGCCGCGTTCATCAAGGCTCTCGCACTGGCCGACCACCGCCCCTTCACCAGCCTCTGACCCGTCGGCACCTCCGCATGGCTGGCGCGGGGCCACGCATGCCCTTATCTTGGAACGGTTATTTCAAGATTGGGTCCCGCTCCAGTCGCCGACCAGGAGGAACGAGCACCGTGACCACCCTCAATGCCGAACTGCGCACCTTCTACGAAGCGCGTCAGCAGCAGATCCCCGCCGAGATTCGGGAGATCATGCACCGTGCCGGCCAGGAACTCGCCGACTCCGGCCAGGCAGACCGCGCCCTGACCGTCGGCGCCCGGGCCCCACGCTTCAGCCTCCCCACCGCGACCGGACAGACCCTGGCCCTGGACGACCTGCTCACCGCCGGCCCGGTCGTCCTGACCTTCTACCGCGGCGCCTGGTGCCCGTACTGCAACATCGCTCTGCGCTCCCTCCAGCAGCACCACGAGGCCATCGCCGCCCGCGGCGCACGCCTGGTGGCCGTCTCCCCGCAGATCCCCGACGAGTCCGTCACCCTGTCCGAGAAGCACGACCTCGCCTTCGACGTCCTCAGCGACATCGGCTCCGACACCGCCAAGCAGTACGGCCTCGCCTTCGACCTCCCCGACGACCTCGCCGCCGTCTACGACAAGCTCGGCTTCGACCTCCAGCGTGTCAACGACGGCCACCCGCGCACGCTCCCGCTGCCCGCCACCTACGTCATCGACCGGGACGGCGTGATCCGCTGGGCCTTCGTCGACACCGACTACACCACCCGCGCCGAACCGGCCGACATCCTCGCCGCCCTCGATGCCCTGAGCTGACCGTCCCTGCCTGCCCGCAGGCTCGGACGATGCGGGGGCGACGCCTTCAGCAGCCGTTGTCCTTACGATCTTGAGAGATGGGTGCCTCGATCGGGTGGTCGGGCGTCGGCGGCGCCGAGTGCGTCCATCGCCCTGTGGGCGCGCGAGGGCGAGCGGCGCCTGGCCGCTCGGAGTGCCATGAGCTTCCTTGTTCAGTGATCCGACCCCGCACAGCCGCCGGGCTGGGGCTCTGTTCGCATGTCGCGCCGGGCGCCAGGGGCCGCCGGGATCCAACCGTCAGGCGGCGCGGCACTGAGGGCCGGTTCCGGATCAGGTCCTTCGACGGTAGCCGGGTATGGGCGCGTTTCAGCCAGGACGCCTCGTTGTGAGCTGTTCCAACGACGTCGACTCACACTCATCCGACCTGCGGAGAGTCTCTCGGGGTTGACCGCGACTTCGCGCCATTCGGTGCTTGTTCATTGACGCATACGTCAACTACTGCTGAAGATCGCAGGGGTCATTGATGGTGGGCGCCGACGCCTCATGACTCGGGGGGCATCGGCGCAGTTACGGGGAGGGGGGCGCAATGCTTGCGCCCGCAGGGCGCCGAGTTGCGCCTGTGACACGTCCACAACGAGCCGTGTGGGTGGCAGTGAGCGGCTCAGCGATTCCAGCGACGGGTGGTCGCCGCCATGCCGACCGGAACGAGTTGTGACGACGACCGGGGGCCGGTCCTGCTCGTCGTGGTCACCCCGGCTCAACGCACCGGAACCGTCGCGACTGGGCAAGTTAAGGTCTACCTGCTGTAAGACCGCACCACTGGTTTTGCGCTACTTCAGGGAGGGGGGCCATGGGTACCGCAGAACACACACTGAATTCCCAGAACCCGAAGCTGATCTTTAACATTCTTGGCCCACTTACGGGCTGGGCCGGTGAGGAACGGGTCTTCTTCGGCGGGCAGGTCCAGAAGCGTCTCATGGCCATGCTCTTGCTCGACCCGGGTCGGGTCGTGCCCATTCACCGCCTCATCGAAGCCGTATGGGAACAGGATCCTCCGGCTACGGCGGCTCACCAGGTCAGAAAAGCCGTTGCGGAATTGCGTAAGAGAATTCCTAACGGACCTGCCGTCATTCTCACCGACGGGCCGGGCTACCAAGTGGATCCGGCAGAGTGCCGACTGGATCTCCTCGAGTTCGACGAGCGGACCCAGGCCGCGGGCAGGGCTCTTCGGGAAGGCGACCGTGCCGCGGCCGTCGACGAACTGCGCGCCGCTCTCTCCCTGTGGAAGGGTTCTGTCCTGTCAGGGGAAGGCGGGCCAGTGGTCGAAGGCGCGGCCACAGCCCTTGAGGAGCGGCGGCTCGCCGCCACCGAGCAGCTTTTCGAATTGCGTCTGGCGCTCGGTGAAAGCAGTGAGCTGGTGTCGGAGCTGCACGCGCTCATCGCCGAGTACCCGCTGCGCGAGACTCTGCGCGGCCACCTGATGCTCGCTCTGTACCGCTCCGGCCGTCAGGCGGAGGCACTCGAAGAGTACGGCAGAGTCCGTGAGGAGCTGCGGGACAGACTGGGCATCGACCCGGGACCCCGACTGGTCGAGCTGCACACGGGCATCCTGCAGAGCAGGCCCGAGCTGAACGCTCCGGAACCCTCGGCGCCAAGTGAGGTCACAGGGACGAGGCATCCGGCCTCACGGTCGCTGCCGCTGTGCACGTTGCCGCCGAGCCTGTCCGACTTCACCGGCCGGGAAAGGGAATTGGCCGAGCTTCTCGACTACGTGGAGGCAGGGACCCCGTTCGGCGATCCATCTCCCCGTATCGTCGCCATTGACGGCATGGGGGGCACGGGCAAGACTTCTCTCGCCGTCAGGGCGGCCCATCTACTGGTGGAACGTTTCTCTGACGGTCAGGTCTCGATCGACCTCCGCGGGTTCACTCCCGGCGAGGGCCCGCTGTCCCCCGCCACTGCGCTGGACGTTCTGCTGCGGTACCTCGGAACACCGGGCGACCGGATCCCGGACGACTTGGAGGGCAGGACCGGTCTGTGGCGGTCCCTCCTCGCGGACCGCCGGCTGCTTCTGCTGCTCGACAACGTGGTGAGCGCCGAGCAGATCCAACCCCTGCTCCCAGCAGCTCCCGGCTGCCTGGTCCTCACCACCAGCAGGTCGAGGCTGATGGACCTCGACGGGGCCAAGTGGATCTCCATCGGACTGATGCCGCCCGAGGAGAGCGCCGCCCTCGTGGCCGAGACGCTGAGCCCGGAGCGGGTGAACGCCGAACCGGAGGCGGCTGCGGAGCTCGCCGAACTGTGCGGGCATCTGCCTCTTGCCCTCCGCCTCGCGACTGCCCGCCTGCGAAACCGGCCGCGTTGGACCATTCGCTACCTGGTCAAGCGGCTGCGCGACGAGAACCGTCGGCTGGACGAACTCCGCTCGGGTGAACGCAGCGTCGCAGCCACGCTTCATCTGTCGTACCTGGCGATGTCCGAGCAGCACCGCACCGCGTTCCTGGTCCTGGGGTTGCACCCAGGCGCGGTCTTCGACGTTCACTCGGCTGCCGCGCTGCTCGGCATCCATCCTCTGGATGCCGAGGACACTCTGGAGTCACTGCTCGACGCCCACCTGCTCCAGCAACCCGCCACCGACCTCTACACCTTTCATGACCTGGTGCGCAGCTTTGCCCAAGGCATGGGTGATGCCACGGGGGAACTCGACGAGGCGGCCGCCGTCGAGAGGCTCCTCCGCTACTACGTCACGACCACGGACGCAGCATGTGATGTGCTGTTCCCCGGCAGGACGTACCGTCGCACCGGTCTCCCTCCCTACGAAGGCGAACGCCCTCCAATACGGGATGCCGAGCAGGCCACGGCCTGGTCCGCCCGGGAACACGGCGGACTTCTGGCAGCTGTGGCCCTGGCCGAGCGACGCGGTTATGACAGACACACCGTCTGTCTGACGCGCAATCTCAACTTCCTTCTGCACGCTCGCGGACAGTTCGACGATCTCTGGAATCTCGGACATTTCGCGGTCTCTGCCGCCCGGCGGCTCGACGAGCCGGCCTTGCTGTGCGTCGCACTCTCCAATCTCGGCTCGGCCTGCTGGAAACTCGGCCGCATCGAGGAAGGTCTCAAAGTGGCCGTGGAAGGGCGTGACATCGCGACAGGCCTGGGAGACCGGCATACCGAAGCGCACGGCGAGTCGATCATCGGGCTGCTGCTGACGGAGCTGGGGAAGTACCGCGAAGCCCTGCCCTTGCTGAAGCGGTCCATAGCCCTGGCCAGGGAGCTGGGGACACCGCGCGCCGAGGCGGAGAGCCTGGCGACACTCAGCACTCTGTACGAGCGCTGGGGACGTTATCCCGAAGCGGCCGACGCTGCCCGAAGAGCCATCGAGGCCAGCCGAAGCATCGGGTACCGCGACAATGAGGTCATGGCGCTGACCGACCTGGCCTTCGCCCATGTGGGCCTCGGCGAGTACACCGACGCGCACCACAGGCTGATGGAGGCACGCAGCCTGTGCGACGAGTCGACGAGCCCCGGCGACGTCGGCTTGGTACTCGCGCTGTCTGCCAAGGTCGAGCACCACCTGGGTGAGGAAGCGCAGGCGCACGAGCTCGCCGACCGCGCTCTGCTGCTCGCTCGCACGAGCACTGCGCAAGTCCGGCTTGCGAAGGTCCAGAACCTTGTGGGTTCACTGCATGAGGCGTGGCGGGATCACGCGACCGCACGGAAGCTGTACGCCCAGGCGCACACGACGGCCGCGGCCATACGTTTCCGCTCCGAGGAAGCCTTCGCACTGCTGGGACTGGCGCGGGTTACCGAAGCCCTGGGGGAGGAGTCCGTGGCGGCTGAGCACCGCTCGGCAGCGGAGAAGCTCTTCGACCTCATGGAGCTTCCGCAGCACGCCCGCTCCTGACGCCGCGCACAAGGATGTGCCGCGCACCGGTGGTCGGTGCGCGGCACATTTTTTCAGGGCTTGCTGCCCGGGTCCCTACTGGCCACTGATCACCGTAGGCCCGCTGTTGTTCGCCAGCACTTCGTGGCCGGCCGAGTGGGACGCCGCGCCCATGCCGATCGCCAGAATGACTGCTGTCAGAATCCCCACCACTTTGGCCGACTTCTTGCGCATGCTCTTGTTCCCCCTGGGTACCTGCTGGGCGCGATGTCCGCGGTGCGCGGTGCTCGCTCTCGGTGACACGTACGTTGACGGAAAGCGATCCCCAGCGAATACCGTCTCGTTCCCACCCTCCCCGCCGCGCTGCCCGCGCCGCCCGCGTCGGCACCTGCCCGAGCCGTGTTCACCGGTTCACGTGCTCAGCCAGTCGCAGAGCAGCGAGCCATGCCCCGGTCGGCCGACCGCCGCGATGCGCACGCCGTCCGGGGTGAGGACTCCTTCGGTGCGTGCTTCTCCGCATTCGTGTCCGGCCAGATCAAGCAACGCCCTGACGGCCGCCTTGATGTCGGCCGACACGTCGGCCAGGTGGGGTTCGGCCACCGTGGTGACAGTGACGTCGGCCACGAGGTGCATACCGCGAACAGTCAGTGTGTCCGCGGTGAATCGCGGGCCGGTCACCAGTTTCTCCAGCACGTAGGGACCACGCGGCCCCGGCGAGGCAGAAGTTTCCTGCTCGGCCAATTGAACGAGATGCCGGTGTCCCCGCACGGACACCGTGCGGGGACTGCCCGTCGCATCGGTCCACCTGACGGCGAACGGCGGCCCCAACGCCTCGCCCAGCTCACGTACTTCGGCAATGGTGTCCGCGCGGGCGGTATGCAGGGCGGACAGTCCGCTCCGGTTGAGGAGGCGCCGGATCGCCGCCGTGTCCAGCGCGGTGTTCGTCGGGTCTTCGGGACCGGCGCAGAACTCACCGACGACAGCCCGCACGTTGACGGCGGCTTCCCCGCTGATCTGTCCGCCCAGGTGGAGGGTGTGATCAATCCGGTTCCGGTGAGAGGTGTCGGTCAGCACGGCGTGCAGCGCCGAGGCGTTGCCGAAGTCGGCGCACACCAGGCGCTCGGGGGGCAGGCCGACGGCCTTCCGGAAACCCGGTGGCCGAAGTTCCGGGTCCCATACGGCCCAGACCTCAAGGCCTGCCTCGACGGCCTCGCTCACGAGGCCGGGGTGGGGCGCCACCAATTGCACTCGAGGCATCACGAGCCGTCCGACGCATGCGAAGGAAGTACTGCCGTCCCCTCCCGGGCGAAGAAGTCCGCCGCCCGGTCGAGCGCGGCGGGATCGTCCAGAACCTGACCCGGCTTGGTGCCGTTGGCCAGCAGCACGCCGCCCCAGCGCATGCCCAGGTAGTCGGCGCAGTTGCGCAGCGTGCCGACGAGGGGGTCGGCAAGCGCAGCGTCGACCGACGCGTACGCCGTCACGCCCCACATCGTCTTCCCTCGCATGTCGTTCACGAAGTCCGTGCCGGGCACGCGCATCCAGCCGGACCAGTGGTCCAAATAGAGCTTCACGCTGGCGGACAGGCTGTACCAGTACAGAGGGCTGACGATGACGAGATCGGTCGCTTTCCTCGTCGACTGCCAAAGGACACGGGCATTCCCTTCCGGTTCCTTGTATATGCCGGTGCCGGTATGCCGCACATCCTCGAAAGGCGGGAGCGGGTGGTCAGTGAGTCGTATCCACTCCTGTTCCACGGATTCCGGCAGTGCGGCCGCCGCGCGCCGGGCGAGTGCCTCGGAGTTTCCGTTCCGGCGTGTGCTGCCCAGAACGAAAAGAAAGGAGGAGGGCTGGGATTGCATGTGCGTTCTCTCTATGGGGTCGGCATCGGTTGTGTTCGGGTCCTGTGCGCCGTCAAGCCGTCTCGGTGACGAGGTGCTCGACGGCGTCCACGGCGTCGCCGATGGCGGCGGGGTTCTGGCCGCCGCCCTGGGCGACGTCCGGCTTGCCGCCACCGCCGCCGCCGAGGGTC